>NZ_JBYCCV010000013.1:0-75978 GCF_057473825.1 Aliterella sp. E5.1 | reverse complement strand
AACTGCACTGAACTTGAAAGGTGAATAACGTAACTTTTCATACAAAAGTTCTAAACCCAAAAAACAAATATTTTCGTCTCAGGAAGTGGGACGACTGCCTATGGAGGCTGAGTAAGTCCAACATCGTTACTAGATGATGAAGGCATCGGCTGATGAAGTGGGAAGCTCCGAGGACGAATAAAACCGTCCCTGAATTGAGCTTGGTTGGAAGCCCCAACCTCGCAAAGCAGGTTGGGGTACTTCACAAAAAACCAAGCTAGAACTCAACGGCGAAGCAGTCATAAAGCTGCTTGAGTTTTTCGCTGCGATCTCCTGGTTGCAAGCCAAACACCGTTTTTGACATACTCCTTGCGCTGAAGCGACAAGGATTCTTCTAGAGTCACCCCTGAGAATTACTGGTTCATCGAGTCCACTTACATTATGTGAGTAACTTTCTTTGCCTTTGGTGGCTGCGTCCATCCAGCAATAGTAAGGACTTATCCCCTACCCAAGGCTGCAAGACAGAATTTGCTCAATTGCCTCAGATTGCTAGTAAAAATTTGTTCCATTGCTTGGGGATTGCTAAAAAACACCATTGGTTTGAAGTTAGCAAAGCGCCCGGTGAAGCAATCGCCGTAACGCTGGTTGCAATTATCCATAAATTCCAAAGGATTGGCAATCCATTGGAATTTATGGATAAATGGCAAGGTTTTAGGACCATCAGGCAGTTTCATAAGATCGCTAATTAAAAGAATTTTCAACTTTTTTATTATTGCTTTGATTTTTCCTTAATAAAAATTGCCGAATCTATCTTAGGTGGATTTAGAGGCAAAGGACTTCGCTGTAAACTCACGGGGAGCAGCTTATTGTTAGTTAGGCAAAGGTTCTATGGGTTTGGATTTGGATGTATATATTATTGACCTATTTGTTATTGGTGTACTGCTGTTTTTTGTCACATTAGGATCGGGCTGGATTGCCAAATTACCGCTTTCTTTCGCCTTAATTTACCTAATTGTGGGAATTTTTCTAGGTCAATACGGATTTAATTTAATTCAATTGCGACCTGATGCTAATTTCTTAGAACGATTAACAGAATTTGTCGTGATCGTTTCTTTGTATAGCTGCGGATTGAAGATGAATCGGCCGCTAAATTTATTGGCATGGCGTTCTACAATCCGGCTAATTGGGCTATTGATGCCAATTTCAATTTTTGCGATCGCTGCAATTAGCCATTGGTCTCTAAAAATGGAATGGGGACCAGCTATATTATTAGGGGCAATTCTTGCGCCTACAGATCCGGTACTCGCTTCAGAAGTACAACTTGCCCATACAGAAGATAGAGATGAGTTGCGCTTTGGCTTAACCTCAGAAGGTGGCTTAAACGATGCCTTAGCCTTTCCGTTTGTCTATTTTGGCGTTCACTGGTTAGAAAAAGGCAACAACTGGCAAGACTGGTTTAAACAGTGGGTAGCTGTAGACCTAATCTGGGCAATTATTGCTGGTATAGGCATGGGTATTATTGTTGCCAAAGTCCTTGTCTGGCTTGAGCAAAAACTGGAACAACTCACTCCAGTTGATGAGTTGATGGCAGATTTTGTTGCTTTTAGTACAATTTTAATTACTTATTCCTTAACAGAAATGGTCTACGGCTATGGCTTTCTTGCCGTTTTTGTTGCGGGTATAGCAGCACAAAGACAGTATGACGACTCGGAGAAACGCCATTCTCAACTTGAATTTGTAGAGCGAATTGAGAAGTTGATGGAAGTAGGCACAATTTTAATCTTAGGTGCGCTGCTAAGATTTCAAGCAATTTGGCAGCATCTTAACGCCGCGCTGCTAGTTGGTGGCTCATTGCTGTTTATCATTCGTCCTGTAGGTGCTTGGATTAGTACTATAGGCGGTGGCTATACGCCGTTTACACGTTGGTTGTTTGGCTGGTTTGGCGTTCGCGGTGTCGGCTCTATATACTATCTATGCTATGCCTTAGGACACGGCTTAAAAGACCAATTGGGCGAACAACTTGCTTGGATTACTTACATTACGATCATCCTCTCGATCATTTTGCACGGTATAAGTACAACGCCACTTATGGATCGCTATAAGCAATTTATTGATAGGAGAAAGCGGCGAAAGGTGGGCAAGTCTCAGATAAATTCAGAGCAAACCTAAGTAGACTTCTTACAGAAGTAGGTTAAAAGATCTCAAGAAGTGAATAATCCTTTGCCCCCCTAGCCCACGCCAGATGCTTCAAGCCGAGAAACCCGACGGGCGTAGTGGCTCCCCAATTCTGGGGGGAAACGGATCCGCAAGTCCCCCAAGGTTGGGGGATTTAGGGGGCGTTTCAAAGATTTGTGCAGGAGGTCCAAAGGGTAAGATTTTCCTATAGTATAAGCAAAAGTAGCTGTTACTAGAAAAAACCTCCTTCCAGACAATAGAAGGAGGTTTTTGATTTGTACGTATTACAAGCGCGATCGCCTAAGTTACTAGCCTAGAAGCTTTTATTACTGCCAAACAAATACTTTGGCTTCGTATGCGCCCAAGTCTGCCATTAAACCTTCTTCACCAGACTCCAAATCGTAGTCGTTTGTCCATTCGTGCCATTTTCCGGCGGGACAACCAGAAACTTGATACCCAGCTAGGAAGTTTTCCGAGAAGTTGGCAACTACAACTACGCGAGAACCTTCACCATTCCAGCGACTGTAAGCTAAGACTTTTGCTTCAGGATTTTCGTGGATAAAGTCGATATTTTCTGTGTAGAGGGCGTGATTGCCTTTACGCAGATTAATTAAACCTTTGTAGTATTCAAACAAACCACGATTTAGATCGTTGCCTAATAGCGTCCAATCAATTTTGGCTGAATCAGGTGTTTTAGCTTTGTATTCGCCAAATTCTTCACCCATCCAGATTAGTGGTACGCCCACAGCAGTCAAAAGAATTGCTGCGCCTAGTTTGACACGAGTAAAAGCAGCTTCGTCAAAGATTTCGCGATCGCCCAAATCTACCATGACATGATTGTGGTCGTGATTAGTTAGGTAATTCACCACATTCGTTGCACCCATAAAGCCTTGGCGCTTACAGTCAATAACACTCTTGAGGCGTTCTAAATCAAATGTATCACCCTTGATATGTTCTAGAATGCAGTGATAGAAACTATCATGCCAGCAACCATCCATCGGTCCGTCGGCATTGGTGATGCTGGGTGTTTCAGGAATGTGTTCAGCAACGGTATAAAAAGGTTTCATGTTAGCAGTTTTTTTAGCTTCCTGCACGATCCAGTGCATGAAGTCATAGTTAGCAATTTGCCTTGCAGCATCGAAGCGAATGCCATCAATATGAAATTCCTGAATCCAGTAGCGGATGTTATCGCCAATAAACCGCCGTGCTGGATAGGTTTCTAGCTTTTCGTCGTAATATTCGTAGTTAAACTCTGGTCCCCAACTATTATCAGGATCGCGCGGCGAGTGATGATACCAATAATCGTGGTCAATCTGCGTCAGTGGCGCTCCGGCTTCTGAGTGGTTATAAATCCCGTCAATAAATACGCGAATACCTTTACCGTGACACTCATCAATTAAATTCTTCAAGCCTTCAGTCGTGCCATAGCTAGATTCAGTAGCAAAAAAATGACGTGGGTTGTATCCCCAGCTTCGATCTCCTGGATATTCTTTGACAGGCATCAATTCAATGGCATTGATTCCAAGACCGCAGAGATAATCTAATTTCTCGACAACGTGTTGATACTTTCCCCGCTCAAATTTATCGGCTTCACCACCAGAAAAGTCACCAACGTGCAGTTCATAGATGACTAATTCTTTATCTTCTGGCAATGGTTTATCGTCATGCTGCCAAACATAAGTATCAACAATTCGTTCGCCATCTTTGATTCGTACTACAGCATTTTGCGTAGGGTTATCAATATCAGTTGCATAAGGATCTATAACATCTACCCATTGATCTGGTTCAAAAAACCATGATTTAGATTGAACCCGAAATTTATACTGATAAGCTCCGTCTTCTAGTTCTACGGTGGTGCGAAAGTAGCCATCTTCGCCTTTTTCCATTGGTACATCTTTCCAATCGGAAAATTCGCCAGCTAAAACGGCTCCCTTGATATACGGAGCAAACAGATTAAATTCAATGGGAGTTGCCATATAAGTAAGTCAAGTATAAAAACACGACATCCATATTTTCTCAATTTGCCTCTATTAAGGGATCGTTCTAGGGAGATAAATTAGTCTAATGGCTGACGATCTTAGCTAACAAACCTTATCTAGCTGTAAAAGCTAACTAAAGCAAAACTTGGCTAATAATGGCTGAAAATAGGCTTAATTACTGAGATGAGCGATCGCCTGACGAATCCAATCTTCCGCATTAGCATTTTTTGCTAACCCTACTTGTTGACTTACTGCTTGCAAAGCTCCCGAAACTTCACTAGGTGTATAACCTAAAGCAAGTAAAGTCATCTGCACATCTTCTAAAATGGCAGGACTTGGACCATCGGTAGGCGCAGCTAAGCCCGGAATATCAGTCCAATCTGCAAGTTTTTTCCGCAATTCCAAGCAAATCCGCTCGGCAGTTTTTCCCCCCACGCCAGGAGTTTGAATTAGTAGCTGCGTATTGCTAGTAACGATCGCCCCAATTAGATCGGGTAAAGGTAAAGTATCCAATAGGGCGATCGCATTTGCCGCGCCAATCCCAGTAACGCTAATTAATTGCCGAAATAAATCTCGTTCTGCCAACGAACTAAACCCATACAGCAAAGGTTGTTCTTCTCTAATTTGCAAATGGGTAAAAATCTGTACAGTCTCACCAATTGGGGGTAATTGCTGCATCAACCGGGCGGGAATTAGCAAGTCGTAGCCGCAAAAATTGACCTCTAAGGTCAAAGTGACGCGATTGCTAGTGGTTTTACTAATACCTGCAACTGTGCCTTTAAGATAGCTAATCATGGCAGGAAACCGAAGTGATTTAAGCCCTCTAGAATACCACCCGCACAGGAAGCTTGAGCTAAATAATGATAGTCTGCCGGATTGTCATTATGCCATTGCAGCAATTCAGACTTCGCATTACCGACAATAATCCCCCGTTCCTCATTGTGCGAAAATAGCGCAATATCATTCCCAGAATCGCCACAAACAACCGTCTGCTTGGCTTCTATGCCCCACTTATTACGCAGATATTGCACGGCTAAACCTTTATCGCCATGACGGGGCAAAATATCTAAGTCGATCCCGGCGCTGTAGATTAACTTGGTATCCAAGCCTTGCCGTTGCAACGAGAATTTTAGTTGAGGTAAAACTTCTTGGGCGGAGTCTTCAGTTAGCAAAAAGCTAACTTTGTACGGGCGCTGTTCGGAGTCTGGTTGGATTACCAAGTCAGTAAAATGAGCCGTAGTCGCAAGTATACTATCTCGATTCCATTGGGGCGATAGCTGATCTGACCAGCCACTATCGGCAGTATCGCTACCCTTGAAATAAATTTCTGTACCAACAGACGCAACTAAAGCGTCTGGTTCTAGAAGCTGCTTTTCGTTTTGGAGTTCGGCAAATAATATCGGCGATCGCCCGGTGGCATAAACTATTTTTGTTCCGTATGCTTGGCGATGCTGTTTTAGTTTTTCATTTAGGGCGGCTAAGGTGCGATCGTCACCTACGAGGGTATTATCTAAATCGGTTACAAACAAAAATGATTTCACGGCGACTCGTTATAGCTAACAATTCATTAGGTTAGCAAAAGCAATAGACTCCGCAATGACTTACAACAATATCTGCAAAGATTTAGCTGAAGAATATCCTCTTAATTTTGCCTGTTGGCTATTTCCCATCGATAACACAAAAAAATGATCCAGGAGATTCTTGTTATCTCCTGGATCGAATTCCTTGTCTTTGATACTTTTTTTACTGGGTACTACATGATGCCCCAGAAGTGGAGAAAACCTTGTCCAGAAAACAATTCGATTCCGGCGGCGGCTAAAAAACCAATCATTGCCAAACGACCGTTCCAGATTTCTGCTTGAGGAGTGAAACCATAGCGCCAAGCATTGCGGTCTTCCATGACTGGAGGGGTAACTACTTTGGTTGTGTTCTGCATAGTTTGCGTTCCTGTTGGTTTATTAATTTATGTTTCTTTCTATATGAATTAATGTAACACTACTATTTACAATTTGTCTATGTCTTAGGTGAGAAAGACTAAATTAGTCGTACCAAATTGCCTTACCTGTATCAGGATCGAAGAAATGCAGCTTATTTAGGGTAAAAGCTAGCCACAATTGCTCGTGAAAAGATACTTGGCGATCGGGAGGAATTCTAACTTGAATAGATGCGGCGCGATCGGAATTAGTGGCACTAACAGAAAGATAGGTTTCGTTGCCTAGCGCTTCTACAAGGTCTACTTGTACCGGGAGATTGGTTGGTGCAGCCACATCAAGAGCAAAATGCTCTGGTCGAATACCGAGAATTATTGGTTGGCGATCGTATTTACTTAAAGCTGTTTCCCAGACTTTTGGGAGAGTAAAGCTAAATAAAGGGTGAGAAATTTTTAGGGGAGCATGAAACTCAACCTCTAGAAAATTCATCGGCGGCGAACCAATAAATTCGGCGACAAACCTAGTAGCCGGACGATTGTAAAGTTCTAAAGGACGAGCGACTTGTTGTAATGAACCATGGTTCATCACCGCAATGCGATCGCCCATCGTCATTGCTTCGGTTTGATCGTGAGTAACGTAAATAGTCGTCGTCCCTAGTTGACGTTGGAGTTTGACAATTTGGGCGCGAGTTTCGGCACGGAGTTTGGCATCTAAGTTAGAAAGTGGCTCATCCATCAAAAAAACTTGCGGATTGCGAGAAATTGCCCGACCCAGAGCCACGCGCTGTTTTTGTCCGCCAGAGAGTTGTTTGGGTAGTCGATTTAATAACGCCTCAATTTGCAACAATGAAGCAACATTTTTTACCCGCTTGTTTACCTCGCCTTCGCTTTCGCTAATATAGCGCAGAGGAGAAGGAAGACTCCGTGTCATGCTTGCCAGAACATTTTTCGTCCAACTTAATAAATCTTTTTTTTGTTCGCCTCTAGCCCCGCGACGCAGCCCAAAAGCAATATTGTCATAAACGGTCATATGGGGATAAAGAGCATAGCTTTGAAACACCATAGCAATATCCCGCGCCTTGGGAGGCAAATCGTTAACTAAAGTATCTCCCACCCAAATATTGCCTCCAGTCATTTCTTCTAGACCCGCAATCAGGCGCAACAGGGTACTTTTGCCGCATCCCGAAGGACCCACCAGTACCATAAATTCCCCATCTGCCACCGTAAGATTGATGCGCCGGAGGATGTGGACGCTATTTGAGTCTGGCTTTGCTTCCGTTGTGTCATCCACTGAGGCAATTAAGGGTTGGGCAGCTACGGGAACGATAGCTTTTTCTGCCTTAGCAGCATTGGGAAAGCTTTTATAAATGTTTTCTAAAACAACCTGTGCCACGAGCTTTTTTTATAACTGCAATTCAAACGATACAAGCATTAAATGCCATTGCCTGACTTTACCGCAATTTAACTGAAACAGAAAATCATCAAAGGCGATCGCCTTAATTGTCATCAAGAAAAAAGATCGTTCGAGCATTCCAGACATTCATTCAAACGCAAATGTTTGGCTGCGTGCTTAATTTAGACTAATTTAACTGCGGAGGCAAAACAGTAACACTAACAATTTTCTCATCGCGGTTAAGCTCAACTAGACGACTTCCCGTACCTTCTTTACCCGTAACGCCAATCGCACTTGCAGGCAACTGTAACAAGCGTTGGTTTGTCGTTACTGCCAGCATTGCCGAAACTGGAGCCAAAATTAAACCAACCAAAGCGTCAAACTTACTCGTAAAAGACAAAGCCTGAGTACCAATATCGCCGCGATTAGCGCGTCGCACCGAACGCATCGGCATTTGTTTGGCGTAGCCTAGCTGAGAAAATAGCAATAAATTTTCCTCCGCATTTGAACCTGTAACGCAACCAACCAGGTTCTCATTTTTCCTCAACCGCAAAGCTTGCAAGCCCACCGCCGTACGCCCCAAAATTGGTAATTGCTCGTCATCAACCCTAAACCTAAGCAACCGTCCGCCACCCGTAGCTAAGATTGCATCTTCCCCAGTCCCCGTAATGCGACAAGTCAACAGTCGATCTTCATCCTTAAACTTAATCACCGTCAAACCGCGACCGCTTAGACCCGCCAACTCCTCCAAAGCTAACCGCTTAATTCGCCCCAGCCTAGTCAAAAGAACCATTGCCCCATTGTCTGGCAACACAAATTGAGAAACTACGCTTTCATTGGCACTAGCATTAGCACTAGGTAGCAAACTAATCAACGGCGCACCCCTCCCCGATATGCGACCCGACAACAAAGGTACATCTCCCACCTTAACTGGGTAAACTTTTCCGCCACTGGTTAACACTACCAAGTCTTGGTTGGTATTAGCCATAACTCGCTGCACCACACAATCATGCTCCATCAAGCCATTAGGCTTTTTCCCCACCTTCTGACCGTTCGCCAACCGTCTTACATAACCGCGTAAAGTAAATTCTACTACTGCGTCTTCGCCCTGCTCTTCTCTTTGGGCGTTCTCTGCGTCTCGACGGTGGTTTTTTTCTCTTTCCTCGCGCAACATTTGCTCATCAACAAACCGAGTCCGCCTTGCATCGCCATACTTGCGCTTGAGAGTGCGTAAATCCTTCTTCAACGCTTTCAATAACTCGCGGCGATCGCTTAGCAACTTTTGCAATCCGTCAATTTCCTGACTTAAGCGCTCTTGTTCCGATTGTAAGTTCTGCTTTTCCAAGCCTGTTAATCGGCGTAGAGGCATTGCCAGCACTGAATCTGCTTGAATTTCACTCAAGCCAATAACACTTTGCAGAGCTATTTTTGCCGTACTTCCATCCGCCGCTTGACGCAAAATAGCAATAACTTCATCTAGCCTTGCCAACGCCTGATTCAACCCTTCCACAACATGAATGCGCTCTTGCGCCTCCTCTAGCTGGTGAGAGTAACGACGATTAAGAGTTTGTTCGCGGAACTTTAAAAACTCCTGCAATAGTTGCCGCAAGCTCAACTGGCGTGGTTGCCCGTCCACGATCGCCAGCATAATTGCGCCAAAATTCACTTGCAAGGCAGTTTGCTGATAAAGGCTGTGCAGTACGGCGTGGGAGTTAGCATCGCGCCGCAATTCAATTACTACTCTCATCCCTTCGCGATCGCTTTCGTCACGAATATCAGAAATTCCCTCTAACTTGCCTTGGTTTACAAGTTCTGCCATTTTCTCGATCCAAGCTGCCTTATTTACCTGGTAAGGCAACTCTGTAACTACAATTGCTGTCCGCCGCTTGCTACTTCTAGTTGCGGGTATTTCTTCCATCGCCGCCACTCCCCGCAGGACGATACTTCCACGCCCTGTAGTGTAGGCTTCCTTAATGCCACTGATGCCGACAATTTCGCCCCCAGTGGGAAAATCAGGTCCTGGAATCAATTCTAGTAGCTTTGCCTCCGTCAACTCCGGCTGCTCGATTAAAGCAATCAAACCGTCTATTATTTCTCCCAAATTGTGCGGCGGAATATTTGTTGCCATGCCGACGGCAATCCCCGCACAGCCATTTAGTAGTAATAAAGGCAGTTGGGCAGGTAGTACGGTAGGTTCTTGCTGAGAATTGTCAAAGTTACTAATAAATTCGACAGTTTCCTCGCCAATATCTGCCAGCATTGCCTCGTGACTAATGGGTGATAGCCGAGTTTCGGTGTATCGCATCGCCGCCGGAGGATCGTTGTCTACCGAACCAAAATTTCCATGCCCAGCGAGGAGTGGATAGCGGCTAGAAAAATCTTGTACTAGCCTGACCAAAGCCTCATAAACCGATTGATCTCCGTGGGGGTGATACTTACCTAGCACGTCCCCTACCACCCGTGCGCACTTGCGATAGGGGCGATCGGGGGTTAGGCCTAGTTCGTGCATGGCGTACAATATGCGGCGGTGGACGGGCTTTAAGCCATCGCGGACATCGGGCAACGCCCGCCCGACAATTACACTCATGGCGTATTCAAGATAAGACCGTTGCATTTCTGTATGCAGGGCGGTGGTAATGACCTGTCCCGTGGGGAGAAGGTTTAGCTGTTTTGCCATGAGGTTTTCCTGTCTAGAGATAAAATAACTTAAGAAGTTGAATCAATTATTTTTAACTTTCTACAAGCGCAAGTTGTAGGGTGATTCGCAGCCAGAACTTGGGGGATGCAAATATAAGTAAATGAATTTACTTATATTTTTAGGATGCGTTAATTTTAGTCATAGCTTCAATATTTTTAACTACTAATATCTAATAGCTTGCACCCAAAAAATATGAAAACTGTTTTGATTGTGGAAGACGATCCTATTAATGCCCGTGTTTTTGCCAAAATTTTGACCAAACGTGCAGGTTTAGGGGTGAAGCATACGGAAAATGTGGAAGAAGTAATGCAAATTGCCTCAGATAAACTAGCAGATATTATTTTGATGGATGTTTCGCTTTCGCGCAGTGTTTATCAGGGTAAATCTGTAGACGGTATCAAAATTACCCAAATGTTGAAAGCTAACCCAGCAACGGCTGCATTGCCAGTAATCTTGGTTACTGCCCACGCGATGGAAGGCGATCGCCATAGTTTTCTTACTCTTAGTGGTGCTGACGGCTATATTTCTAAACCTGTAGTTGACCATCAAGAGTTTGTCGAGCAAATTATGGCACTGTTGCCACCAGATTAGCACTGACTTATTGTAGTGCAATTGTACTATTAAAAGGTTTTTCCTAGAAATAGGCGATCGCGATTTTTTTAAAATACAAGAAAATCAACCCCCAACCCCCAACCTTTAGAAGGAAAAGGGTTGGGGGTTGGTTTACTACGGACTAACTAGAACTACTTTTTTGCTAAAAAATCCTAAAGGCTAGACATAACTTCCCGCGCGGCGGCTAAAGTTTGGTCTATATCAGCCTCCGTATGCGCTACGGAGCTAAACCCAGCTTCAAACTGTGAAGGCGCTAAATAAATACCGCGCTCTAACATCCCGCGATGAAAGCGGCTAAACTTATTTAGATCGGAATTCTTAGCATCTTCGTAGTTGTGAACGGGTCCGGCGGTAAAAAACAAACCAAACATCCCACTAATTTGACCCACGCAAGCATTTTGACCCGTTTCTTTGGCAATTTGCAATAAACCATCAGCCAATTTTTTGGTGATTCGATCCAAATACTCATAAGTACCTGGTTTTTGCAATAATTCTAAAGTTTTAATCCCCGCCGTCATTGCTAAAGGATTCCCAGAGAGCGTCCCTGCTTGATACACAGGTCCTGAAGGTGCAACCATTGACATAATGTCTCTCCGACCGCCATAGGCTCCTACGGGCAAACCACCGCCAATAACTTTACCCAAAGTCGTCAAGTCTGGTGTAACCCCAAACTTTTCTTGAGCGCCACCGTAGGCAATCCGAAAGCCAGTCATGACTTCATCAAATACCAGCAGTGCCTGATTTTCTCTAGTCAGTAAGCGCAAACCTTCCAAAAATCCAGCATCGGGGGCAATAAAACCCGCATTTCCTACTACTGGTTCTAAAATTACCCCAGCAATTTGGTCAGGATACTCGGCAAATAAAGCTTTTACTGCTTCAAGATCGTTATAAGGCGCAGTTAAAGTGTCAGCCGTTGTCGATTTGGGTACTCCGGGGGAATCTGGTAAACCTAAAGTCGCTACCCCCGATCCTGCTTTGACTAAGAACATATCCGCATGACCGTGGTAGCAGCCCTCAAACTTGATAATCTTGTCGCGGCGGGTAAAAGCTCGCATTAAGCGCAGAACTGCCATACAAGCTTCAGTGCCAGAATTAACAAAACGTACCATTTCAATGCTGGGAACGGCATTAATTACCATCTCTGCTAATACGTTTTCGAGGATGCAGGGCGCACCAAAGCTAGTACCTTTTTCTAAGGCGGCTTGCAATGCACCGATAACTTCTGGGTGGGCGTGACCGCAAATCGCCGGACCCCAACTACCTACGTAGTCAATGTATTGATTGCCATCTACATCCCAAACATATGCACCCTTTACGCGGTCAAAAACAATCGGCTGTCCGCCTACGGATTTGAATGCTCTTACTGGAGAATTTACGCCTCCAGGCATTAAATTTTGAGCGGCGGCAAAGATTTCCTCTGACTTAGTAGTTTTGATGGTCGTATTAACCAAAGTTTTCTCCTAAAAATGTATCTGTATAGTTGCGTGCCTAGTTTAGAATTCTTATGTTAGTAAATTATGCAAAGCACAAAGATAAAATTATGTGATGTCACTCGATTTACTGGCTATACTACTGCTTCTGTAAAATAATCAAGTCTTGTGAAGTCGAAGCTAAAACTGTAGAAACGTATTTTACAAAAGAATTAACCGTAGTCTAATGGCAAGTAGCCGCGCAAGTTCGTTCCAATGGTATCGTAAACGAATAAGTTATTGCCTGGAATGCCAGCAAATATGTCTTCCGTACAACCTAATTTATCCCCTCAAACTATTTTGTCTCAACTTCGTTATGACGATCGCGGTTTAATTCCGGCGATTGTCCAAGACTATCTAGATGGCACGGTACTAATGCTGGCGTGGATGAACTCGGATTCGGTACAAAAAACTCTAGATACTAGGGAAACATGGTTTTGGAGTCGTTCGCGCAGCGAGTTGTGGCATAAAGGCGCAACCTCTGGGCATATTCAAAAAGTAAAAAGTATTCGCTACGATTGCGATCGCGATGCGTTGCTTGTCGGCGTAGAACAAATTGGCGATATTGCTTGTCATACGGGGGAACGCAGTTGTTTTTATCAAGACGTAGACGGGCAAAGTATTGAGCCTCCCAGCGATACGTTATCGGAATTATTTAAGGTTATATGCGATCGCCAAAGCAATCCTACAGATAATTCTTATACTTGCCAGTTATTTGCAGCCGGGGATAACAAAATCCTAAAAAAGCTCGGTGAGGAGACAGTTGAAGTCGTAATGGCTTGTAAAGATGATGATGCTGATGCGATCGCCTCAGAAGCTGCGGACTTGCTGTATCATACTCTCGTTGCTTTAGCTCACCATCAAGTAGATATCAAAGACGTTTACCGTAAGTTGCAAGCCCGCAAGCGCTAAATTCTAGCTTTGAGTATTTGGTCTAAATAAGCCAAAATTCCGAATAATACGGTTACACTTGCAGCCAATCCCAGCCAAAGATTATCAGCAAATACAGAAGTTTGGTCTAACGCCCAACCACCCAAGGGCGGTCCGATAAAATAGCCTGCTGCCCAACAGAGAGAACTAATTGAAAAATACACTCCTAATTGGGATTTGGGAGCTAATTCGGTAATTAGAGCAGAAGCCGAGGGAGTATAAGAAACAATAGCGATCGCAAATACGCTTAAAGCTGCAATAGCCCACCACAATTGATGGTTGGTAGCAACCCCTGTAACCCATATTAAACAAAATCCGAGCGCCCACATCAAAGCTGAAAAGCTTAAAGATTGGGGATGAGAAAAGCGCTTTAAGCCACGGACAACAGGCAATTGAGTAAATATAGCGATCGCCAAATGCCAGCCAAAAATTACGCTAATAGTGCCTTCAGTAAATTCTGCTCCTGATGCTCCTAAAGCGACAAAGTTTTTTAAATACAGTGGTAAAGTGCTTTGCAATTGAGAAATATAGGTAGTAAAGATAACATTGACTAAAACGTAAATTAACAGTCGGCGATCGCTTAGGGCAACTAGCCAACTAGATTTTAGGGAGATTGCCGATTTAGTATCTACAGGTTTGTAAGTTTCTTTAATAGCAAAATACACTACGCCAAAAAATACAACAAAGGACATAGCGTCAACTATAAATAGCGTTCTATAAGCCCCCGTAGTGCTAATTAAAGCCCCACCTAATACAACTCCCATTCCTAGCCCTAGATTATCCGCAAGTCTCGTAATCGCGTAGGCTTCATGGCGTTGTTCGGGCGCAGTCAAATCGGCTACTACCGATTCGTTGGCAGGCCAATACAAGCCTTGTCCCATTCCACTGAGCAAGTTACCAATAACTAAAATAGAGAAATTGTTAGCGCTTGCCAGAACTAAGGATGCGATCGCGCTAATAGCTGCCGATAGCAGCAAAGTCTTACGCCGTCCCCAAAACCGCGAATCGGAAAACGAACCGCCCAAAATTCGCCCAACTACCCCAGAAATGGACGCACTACCCAGGGCAAAACCTACTGCCGTTGCTGATAGTCCTACCTGATTGACAAAAAATATTGGGGCGTAAAATAAAGTAAACCCCGTACCAACTTCAGAAAGCAAACGCCCAAATGCCAGAATCCAAACTTGAGGATTTAGTTGCGGCATCCAGGATGGCATTAGATTTTTTTTTAAATTCATTCAATCTTTAGATATATACGGAATTTGTTGAGTAATTTAAGCAACTAATTAGGGAACTCTAAATGCAGAAGTAGTTACTCTCACTTATCTGTATTTCCTTGTAGTTCAATGACCCTTTTAATCCTAAAGTTATTTATTTCAGTTGCAATACTGTACGGGACATATCTTTTCTACGGGCGTAAAGCTAAAATCAAGCATCGGTTCAAATCAAGAGCAAATCTGGCAGACCAAAGTAATAAACCGCAGGCTTCCAGAAATCTGCAAATAAAGCTTTTACGGCTATTAAATGGCGATCGCCATACTGCAAATCGACTAATTGCCCTAGCAAAAGCTAGAAACCCCGATAAATCTATTGATTGGTGGGTGGAAAAAGTAATTTTTGACTTGCAACGCGATCGCGGTAGCTATTAGTTTTTGCTTTGTAACCAAGTAGCTACATCGGTAACTGCTGAAAAATTTACCCAAATAATTTATTGAAAAGAAATGTCGAACTTAATAGCAGGTTTAGCTTCCTTTGAAGCTACAAATTATCCTAATGCCTTTGAATTATTGAAGCCAATTGCCGAGCGGGGAGACGCGGAAGCGCAATGCCTAATCGCAAATATGTATCACTTAGGACTTGGTTTAGAAAGGAATATTTTAGAGGCAGTTAAGTGGTACAAAAAATCAGCCGCCCAAGGCTATGGTGTAGCATCAAACAACTTATCAGGAATTTTCATGATGGGGGATGAAGATATAGGTATAGATCGTGCGGAAGCAGAGAAATGGTTTCAAAGGGCGAAAGAGCAAGGATTTTTACACGGTTAAGCGTTTCCCAGTTGTTGATTAAGTGCGCGTAAATCAAACAAAAAACGCTAATAGCAAGAGCTATCAGCGTTTTAGCAAGTCAAAAATTAGGCTAATTTAGCGGATATATTCTTTCAAAACGCTATTGCGATTTGGATGTCGTAATTTGCGTAAAGCTTTAGCTTCAATTTGACGGATGCGTTCGCGAGTAACGTTAAATATTTGTCCAATTTCTTCCAACGTCTTCATCCGACCGTCATCTAAGCCGTAACGCAAGCGCAATACATCGCGTTCGCGGGGGCTAAGACCATCTAAAACTTTTTCTAAGTCTTCGCGTAAAAGATTCTTAGAAACTTGATCTTCGGGAGTTTCGCCATCAGACTCAATAAAATCGCCCAGGCGAGAATCTTCTTCCTTGCCAATGGGCGTTTCTAGGGAAATTGGTAATTGGGCAGATTTAGCAATAAATCGTAGCTTCTCAATCGTCATTTCCATTCGGGTGGCAATTTCTTCTTCCGTTGGCTTGCGACCCATTTCCTGAGAAAGCAGCTTAGTTGTCTTCTTAATTCGGGAAATAGTTTCGTAAAGGTGGACGGGTAAACGAATTGTTCTTGATTGATCGGCGATCGCACGAGTGATTGCTTGACGAATCCACCATGTAGCGTAAGTCGAAAACTTGTAACCTTTCTCGTGGTCAAACTTTTCCGCCGCCCGGATTAGTCCTAAACTTCCTTCTTGAATCAAGTCTTGAAACGATAAACCTCGATTCATGTATTTTTTGGCAATAGAAACTACTAAGCGTAGATTCGACTGCACCATTTTATCTTTTGCTCGTCTCCCGACATGAAGCCGATAACGAAAGGAGTTGATTGGTAACTTAACAGCTTCTGCCCATTCAGTATCTTGAGGATCGCGATCTAGCTGTTCGCAAAGGCGCTCCCTCACTCGCTCCATTTCCAACAATTCAGCAATTTTCCGAGCTAGTTCAATTTCCTCATCCGCTCTTAGCAGCCGAATTCTACCGATTTCCTGCAAATACAGGCGAATTGAATCTTCTGTATAGTGCTTTTTCTTAGTTTGCGCCCGACGACGAGACTTGACAACTTTTGCAGATTTTGCTTCTTCCGGCTGAGATTCTATCAATTCATTTTGTTCGTCTAGGTCTAAAGGGTTAAATTCTTCTTCAATCAAAACTTCTAAAGTGCTTTCAGGCTGACTAATTGTTTTGATTTCAGGCTGATGAGTGGTTTCGAGTACGTTGTTAGCCTGGTTCATGCCGCGTTCCTCATGCTCCTTGATTCAACTATCAATCTATCGACATTTATTTCGTACTCTTACTAAGCGTGCTAATAGCTTATTTAATAAGAGTTTTAATTGCTTGTACCGTCAGTGGCAAAATCAAAAAGACCGAGTATAGATATTAAAAATTACCGATGCGATCGCCTTTGATATTTGCCTAAAACAAGACTGTATCCTTTTATAAAACCTAATGCTTAATAGTGGCTTCAAAAGCTGCTATTAATGCTTGGAGTTGCTAAGACCCCTCCGATTGTAGCCTGTTTCACAGAAATTGCCTGCATTTGATGTTTCGATCGTAAAATCTACAACACTCATTAGTTAAACTTGTTTTTTTTGGGAACAAGGTAATGCTTGGAGGCAGTCAAATTAGATGGCTCCGAATGTTTTAGCTGCTCCCATACTTGTTTAATATTTTAAACTTGCTTAACATAATTGCCATCAATTCCCGGTTTTTGGGTGGAATAGTTAGCATTTATTACTTGCTCAGGCATGGAGGTTTTCAAATATTGCTTTTGACGTTCTCTACATTAATTTACTTTAGAATAATTTGCCAATATGGAAAAAACGCTCAAATTAGTAGTGTAAATTACCTCAAATTGAAAGTCAGAGGTTTCACACTGGCTATTTAACGCTAATTCCAAATTAACCTAAACTTAAACCTGACTGTCTTTGTTTAAGTTAACTGACGCTTGCTCAAATTTCAACCTCAGAGAACTTGACAAATTGCTGAAGTTCTCTCGCTATTGTAGTGAATAAATATCTGGGATTACAGCTAGAAGAGCTAAAACTTGCAATTTTAGATACAAAAAGCAACAAAGTCCAAGTTTAAATAGCCGCTAGATCCTTAGCGATGGTTTGCTCGCGAATGCCAAAAAGCATCAATATCAACAAATTTGTAGCCGCGTCTTAGGAGTTCAGGAATTAAAATTTGGGTAGTTTCTGCTACATCAGAGCCGCCACAAGCACCATCGTGCAGAACAATAATTGAGCCGTTTTGAACTTGTTCTAGCACTCGCTGCACGACAATTTTGATACCCGGTCTTACCCAGTCTTCAGGAACCACACTCCACATTACCGAACGATACTGCCATTGATTTAATAATTCCAAGGTTTGGGGAGTAAAGAAACCATTGGGAGGGCGAACATCGCGCACAATCGTTGGATTTATACCGCAAGCAGTGGAAATCGCATCTTGGGTTGATGCTAAGCTTTGTTGCAATTCTGCGGCTGTTAAAAGTGGAAAAGAGCGATGATCGTAGCCATGCAATCCCAGCCAGTGTCCGTGATCGCATACAGATTTAGCAACGGTGGGGGAACGCTGGACGCAAGCACCCAGCCAAAAAAAACTAGCAGGGATGGCGTAGTAATCTAGAACTTTGAGCAGTTGGGGAGTATAGACTGGATGAGGACCATCATCAAAAGTTAAAGCGATTTCTTTGGGATGAGACTTGCCCGACCAAAGACAGTGAGGAAAAGTAGGTTGTAAAAGGCGGTAGAGAACCGGAAAAAATGGAGCCAGTTGCATTTTAATATTTTTACAGGCGGAAATTAACTGCAAGTCCAACTTTAGCAATTATTAAATGAATCGCGCGATCGCCAAAAGTGGAAAAGTAATATTTTTGTGGAGTTGGTTAGGTACAATTTTTCTTGCTAGCTGCTCTACCGTAACTACTACGGAATACGAAGCAACAGCGCGGACTACTTACACTTGGCAGGTTGAATATGCAGTCAATCCCGGTAGCGATAATTTAACTCGCTTGGAAACTTTTGCTTCCACGTCTTTACTCAATCGCAATGGCATCAAGCCTCAAGATGCGGTCACAGGTCCCGATGACAAAGGATTGTGGTGGGCGGCTTTACCGCCAAGACCAACCGTAGACGAAATTGAGCAACGGCAAAAATTTTCTCAAAAGCCTGGTAGTCCTCAACTAATTAAGTCTGTAGATTATCGTTTAAGTTATAGTGCTGGAAACCAGCAGCAAACTTTGCCCGCAAACTATCAAGTTTATCGCCAAGTAGTTAAAGCCTATCCCCAAAAAGCACCTTTACAATTAACTTTAGGTGTAAATAATAACACCGTTGAAAAAGCCCAATTAAGTTATAAGTAATTAGAGGCAATTTATGTTTCAGCCCCTTGGATTTGAGCCAAATTCTGTTCTAACTTCCTTGGGCAGAATGGTATACTACACAAATAGCGGAGTCCCTTGGAGCGGAGGGAAGCAAGAAGAAACCTTAGTGTTTTTGCACGGCTTTGGTGGTGGTTCTTCTGCCTACGAATGGTCTAAAGTTTATCCAGCTTTTGAGTGCGACTATAAAATTATCGCCCCGGATTTGATTGGTTGGGGTAAATCGGAACATCCCGAACGAAATTATCAAATTGAAGACTATCTAAATACGATTGGCGAATTTTTGGCACAGGTTTCTAGCATTCCTGTAACGGTAATTGCTTCATCATTAACCGCCGCCTTTGTAATTAGACTTGCGATCGCGCGTCCTGAATTATTTAAGTCGCTAATTCTCACGACTCCGGCGGGACTTTCAGACTTTGGCGCTAATTATTCGCGGAGTTTCTTTGCCCAATTAATTAGTACGCCAATTCTCGACCGCGTACTTTATAGCGCGGGTGTAGCAACCAGTAACGGCATCCGTAGCTTTTTAGAACAACGGCAATTTGCCCGTCCTGACCGAATTTATGAAGAAATTGTCGAGGCTTACCTAGAATCGGCAAAACAACCCAATGGGGAATACGCAGCGCTTTCTTTCGTACGCGGCGACTTGTGTTTCGATTTATCTACTTATATTCCGCAGCTAAATACTCCCACAGCAATTATTTGGGGACAAAAATCTCAATTTACAGGTCCCCAAATCGGTCAGCGTTTTGCTGCCATAAACCCCCAAGCAATTAAGGTTTTTCAGCAACTAGAAGATGTAGGATTGACCCCTCAACTAGAATTACCTGCCGTCACTATTGGCTTAATCCGCCGATTTTTACCATTACTAGCAGAGGCTAGTTATTGAACTTATTTGCTATCGATAACCCGGACATCAATAACTGTGGCATTGAAGTTGTAGTTAAAGCCTTCAAGTTCGATGGGGTTGCCAATTTTAAGTTTGCTATTACCTACTACTGGTCCATCTGGTCTAATAGTTGCTTTGCCTTTCAAAGTCAAAAGCATATCGGTACTAAATTGATTTGGACGGGGATCTGTGAACTCTTTTAAAGAACCATCCGGTTGAGGCACTAATATAGTTCTAGGTAACTGCTGGACAGATTTAATGTCAAGGCTGCCGTGGGGTTGATTGCGGATGACAATGTTAGTTTTGCCGCCTTTAGTAAATCCATTGGTAAATAATTGTTGTGGATCTTTGATGTTCAACCCGCGCACAACTAAATCGACTTCAACGGGTTTGGTGGCTTCGTTGACTTGAGCAACAGAACCAGAAGTGCCAGGATACAAAAAGATGCCGACTAAAACTAGCACAATTACTAAAACCGCACCCAAATCAAGCAAATTTATTTTGCCGAATAAACGACCTTGAGAATCCAAAATAGCCATGTAAATTTTTTAAGGTAACAGCAACGACAATTTAATCTGGTGTCAGCTTATCATAGCTGTGGTTAGGGGAAAAACCTCGGTTGCAGGTGGATTTTTTCATAAAAAATCTTTATCAATTGCAACAATTGCCTAGGCTGACCGTCTAATTATAGATATATCCTCACCTAACAATTATTGTTGTATGCTGAAGCTTTTTTCTTTATCTAGTCGTTCGCGGCGTTGGTTATATCCAGTGTTATCGATATTTGTAGCACTTGGTATCACCCTAACTTCGATGCCATCTCAAGCAATTTCTGTATTCGATCTGCTCCGCCAAGGAGTGCAGGTAATTCAGTTATCAAATATTTCCCAGCGCCAAGAAGTGGAAATTGGTAAGCAAATTGACCAACAGTTAAAGCGTGAGATTCGGATGTATCGCAATAGAGACATTAACGCCTATGTACAGCAAATTGGCAGACAACTAGCCGCCGCAAGCGATCGCCCTAATCTACCTTATACTTTCCAAGTAGTGGACGATAAAGGTGTTAATGCCTTTGCTACGGCTGGAGGTTTCGTTTATGTCAATACTGGCTTACTAAGACTAGCCGACAATGAAGCGGAGCTTGCTAGTGTGATGGCGCATGAAATTGGACATATTACAGCCAAGCATTTAGTTGAGCAAATGCGGGAAAGCGCCTTGGCTCAAGGTGTTTCCCAAACGGCGGGCTTAGATCGCAACGCCGCCGTGCAAATTGGTGTAGATTTGGCGTTACGTCGCCCCAATAGTCGTAAAGATGAGTTGGAAGCAGATCAAATCGGACTGCGGAATCTAAGACGTGCGGGCTATGCTGAATCTGCGATGGTTTCGTTTATGAAAAAGCTGCTCCGCTCTAGTTCTACTCCTACTTTTTTAAGCACTCACCCAGCAACACGCGATCGCGTTGCAGCACTTGAACGCGCGATCGATCCCCAAAGGGCAAATGTCGGTAATGGTCTAGATAACAATGCTTACAGATCCCAAATTCGACCTCTAAGCTAAAGCAACTTAAGAGTACAAGCTTATCTAGCTTGTACTCTTAAATGCAGGGTTATTTTAAAGATGTGTAGCTAAATTACTAGATAGTCCCGATGGGATTTTTTAACTTGACGATGAGTAGTCTTACCGTCGTTATATTTAAATAAATCCCTCGCACTTTGATAATGAATTTAACAGCAGAAGCTCTGAAAAAATTTCCAGGCGATGTTTTAAGTGGACTAAGGAAAAGCGATTGCTTATTAGCTTCCCTAAGAGAAAATACTGCGCCCATTCCCCAAGTAGTAACTCAAAGTAATGAACCCTTGGAAACTGTGGAGTGGGATGTACTGATCTGCGGTGGAACTTTAGGAATTTTGATTGGTTGTGCGTTAGTAAAGCGAGGCTGGCGAGTAGCTTTGCTAGAACGAGGGATTCTGCGCGGTAGAGAGCAAGAATGGAATATATCGCGCTCGGAATTAGAAGTATTTGTAGAATTGGATTTGTTAAGCAAGCAAGAACTAGAAAAGGCGATCGCAACTCAGTACAACCCTGCCCGCGTCAGCTTTTTTGGCGGTTCAGAAGTCTGGGTAAATGACGTTCTCAATATTGGCGTAGATCCAATTTACCTATTAGAAACAGTAAAAAACAAATTTCTGGCGGCAGGTGGCAAGTTATTTGAAAATACGCCTTTCGAGCGTGCCGTGGTTCATCCTAATGGCGTTTTAGTATCCAACGCCTTTAGCAGCCGCTTACTAATAGACGCAATGGGTAATTTTTCACCTATAGTTGGGCAAGCAAGACAAGGAAAAAAACCTGATGGTGTCTGCTTAGTAGTAGGTAGTTGCGCTCAAGGCTTCCCCCAAAATAATACGGGCGACTTGTTAGCATCGTTTATGCCTTTACTTAATAACTGCCAATACTTCTGGGAGGCTTTTCCGGCGCGTGATGGGAGAACTACTTATCTATTTACTTATATGGATGCGGACGCGCAACATATTGGAGTGGAAACATTGTTTGCCGAATATCTGCGTTTATTACCAGAGTATCAAGGCGTAGAATTAAATCAATTGCAACAGCTTAGGGCGCTATTTGGGTTTTTTCCGGCTTACAATCAGCAGCTATATTTTCCTTGGGGGCGAGTGCTGCCCGTTGGCGATAGTAGCGGCAACCAATCGCCCTTAAGTTTTGGCGGTTTTGGCTCTATGGTGCGTCACCTCAAGCGTTTAACTTTAGGCATCCACGAAGCTTTGGCTACCGAGCAGTTGTCAGCGTCAGCCTTAAAACTATTACAACCTTATCAGCCTAACTTGAGCGTAACTTGGCTGTTTCAAAAGGCAATGAGAGTAAAAATAGGTCAAAACATTGACCCAAATCAAATCAATAATTTACTTTCTGGCGTATTTACCCAAATGCAGCAACTAGGCGAACCCGTATTGAAGCCATTTTTGCAAGATGTGGTGCAATTTGCTGGTTTGACGCAAACGCTATTTAAAACTGCCTTTAGTCATCCATTATTAATTGCTCAAGTAATTCCCCAAGTCGGTATAGTCAGCTTAGTTGATTGGACTTGGCACTACATCAACTTGGGACTTTTTACAGTTTTATTTAAGCTGGGTGTAAGGTGGCATCGTTGGATAAAATACTTGCCCCCCGTTGGACAATATTACTATCATCGGACTTTAGATAAATGGCAGTATGGTTCGGGATGCGATCTTGCTAATTCCTCGTCCAGTTAACTAATTTACTCTCTGCTGGTTGACGGCTGCGGACTACTTTGGCTGGTACGCCGACAGCAATAGAATAAGGAGGAAGATCTTTAGTTACTACCGCTCCTGCTCCAATTACACTACCTTCACCAATAGTTACGCCATCTAATACTTTCACTCCATAACCCAGCCAACAATTATCTCCGATTGCTACACCTTGGCTCGTTAGTCCTTGTTTGCGAATTATCTCCGTAGGATCTGAAAAAATATGATTATTTGCAATAATGCCTGCATGAGCCGCAATCAAACAGTGCTTACCAACTTTGACATTGCCTGGACCTCCTATACAGGTGTAAGGTCCAATGTGGGTATGCTCGTCAATTTCAATACAACAGCCATCACCCGCAGAATCAATTAGCACTCCTTTGTCGAGCTTAACACTAGCTCCAATTATTACTGTACTACTGACACCTCTGATGATTATGCTTGCGCCGCGAGCCATAAAAGATTGGCTACCAACTTCAATATTGTTAGCTCCTCTAAATTCAGCGCCATCTTGAATGTAAACTGAAGATCCCATCTTTTTTAAAAGTAGACGGTAAGCAAAACTTCGGATCGAGACTCCACCAGCGATTGCTGGAATCCAATCTACACAAGTAGTAACTAAAAGCTCTTTTGCACGGGTCAACTTAGTAGTGTTAGTGAAGATCATAGTTTTATAGCTCTAATCACGCAATTAATGATTTTAGTTGCTCAATACTGATGTAGTAAGCTAATTCTTTAGTAGTTAACGGCAAAATTAAGGCTAATATTTTTGAATCGATGGTAAATGAGATCGCCCCAAAAATTCAACTTTTAAGTTGAGCAATAATCTTTTTTAATTTTCGGCAAAACTTAGCATTGGCGATCGCAGCCAACTATATCTAAAACATTAACAGTGCAATTTCTATAAGGTAATTGCCTTACTAAAAATGCCTGTTTTTGCTCTGACTTGAGGGCAATAATGCCCAAATAGCTTAATTTTTCTACCTATCCCACCTATTCTAGGGGGGACAATCTCCAACATCTGACATGATATTAAACTCCACCATCGGGGCAAATAGACATCTGCTTCCCCGGCTACCGTGGCGGCTTTCTTGTATCCAGTTTCTATAGTTTATTTCTGTAGTCACGATAGAAAAAGCTGGTCTGAAGACCGTTTAGTTTGCATTCTTAATTTAAGACTAACAATTTGTTTGGATGGTTTTATAAAGCTAAGATAAAGATAGTCGGAGAACATATAAAGAAATCATAAAAACAAGTTTAGACAAAAATAGCAAAACTTGAAGTTTTTTGCGTTTGCGCAGGGCAGAATCAAGCCTTGGCTGCCAAAAAATAACTAATTGACTAAGTGGATGAAAGATGTTTTCGTAACGACTATTAACTTTTAATTATTGTTGGATAGCATTTAACGATTTTTTATTTTATCCCTGAGCCAAACTAAATATCCAACAGGTAATGTTATTAACCACAACAGTTTGCCTTGCCACGAATTAAGCTGCTTTAACTGCTGAAAAATGTGTATTTTTAAATGAAAACACGAGCGGCTATAGTTAATAGCAGGAATAATAAAAGCTTGGGGATAAAACTGGAAATAATCTATATCTACTTCTAAAATACTTTTAGACATTAGATATAAACCCAAAGAATTTTTATTAGCTAAACTAGATTTAGTCAGTTGCGGTTCTCCGCTATTGGGGTAATAAATTCGCAGACATTCATTAACATATCTAGCTTTGTATTTTTTTGTTAAACTAGACCAAACAACATTTTCAGGAATATGTGTGATTGCATCAACTGATGGTTCTGGAAAAGGAAATTCTTGCATCACCCTGGTACGTTGAAAGCCCCATTTTTCTCCAGTTACTTTGTAGCGATAACGAATTTCTGAGTAATTAGAATCCATAGAATCGAAAGGATAGGGGCTACCTATAGTATTTCCCTGCGGATCTTGACATAGACAATCTATTCCTGAAAATTGATTCTGTTCTTGTTCAGGAAGACTATCCCAATGATATTTAAAGCGTGCTAGGGCTTCAGCAATACAAGCATCATCAGAATCTAAACAGATTAGAAATTTACCTCTAGCTTCTTTAGCAGCCAAGTTATAGGCAGTATGTTTGCCACGATTATTTTGATAAATATAGCGGATAGCAAACTTAGCTTGTGCTTGCCATTGCTTAACTAAATCGCTAGTGTTGTCAGTCGAACCATCATCGACAATTAGCCATTCAAAGTCTTGATATGTTTGAACTGCTAGACTATTGCAGACGCGAGGTAGCGTCTTTTCTCGATTATAAGTAGGAGTAAAAACTGTAAATGTGTACTGATAGTTTTCTTGCAGGATTGCTGGCGTAACACCTTGTTCTACCATAATTTTTTAGCGATTATTTTCCTGAAGATTAATTAGGCATCTTTAGATTAAATTATCCACTGAAATTATGGAAACGAGCGTTTAATTAAGCTGCAATATTTGCTGATACTGACTTAAAGCTTTGGCTAAGGAATACTCAGATGCTCTTTGTTGTAATGCCTCAGAGTCAGGTGTGGTTGCTAATGTTTCGATAACCGCTTGACTGAGTTGTTGAATATTGCCTATCGCTACTAATTTGCCATATTGTCCGTTCGCTAATATTTCCGCAGGTCCGCTTTCACAATCAGTAGCCACTACTGGAGTTCCTACAGCTATTGCTTCTATCAGGACTGTCGGCAATCCTTCAAACAAAGATGACAGCACAAATACTGCTGCACGGGACATATAAGCATAGGGGTTGGCGACAAAACCTGGCAAGCTTACGTCTGCTGTGAGGTTTAGTTCCTGCACTAAAGATTCTAAATGCGATCGCTCATTTCCTTCACCCAAAATTATCAGTCTAGCAGGATGATGTTGCCGCACTTGAGCAAAAGCCCGGATCAATGTCGGGAAATCTTTTTGCTTTTCTAACCGTCCTACACCTAAAATTACTGGCGGCTGCCCTGGAGCAAACCACGGATGTTCTAGCAAGGCTTGAGCTTGCAAAAAAAGCTCCGGTGTAACGACTGGATTATGAATAACTTGAATGCGATCGCTTGCTACGCCAATGCGAAAAAGATCTTCAGCTACTCCTTGAGATACTGTAACAACTGCATCAGCCCACGGAAAGAACCACCGCACTAACTGCGGCATCAACCTTGTTTTCAGTTGGGTAGCATTTTTAGCGTCTTGAGAAATTGTGTTTTGCACATTTACAACTATCCGGATCTCTTTACCACTCAAACGCCTAGCCCAAAGGGCAGCAATATTAGTATCGTCTAGAGTAGAGAGGAAAGCTTGAGGTTGCTCCTGACGTAAATAACGTCGCAAGGCATTCAAACTAAATAATAGCCGCCGTCCCCCCAAATCGATCGTGCGTACCTCTGGTGGTAATTGAGATAAGTATGGTCCTTCTACTCTCAGCAAAACTAAATCTACATCTATGCCTAGCCGAGAAAAGCCACAAGCTAAGTTGAGCATTGCTTTTTCTGCCCCACCACCATAAAGACTGTGGCAGAAAATTGCTAAACGCGGCATCTCTAATCCTCCATATATTAATAGTCGAGCGAACAAAGCTTGAAGTATTGCTAATTTAGCAAAATAGAGTTGCTTAAATTGCCAAAAATCTATCTTATAGATTCATAAATCAGCAAGAGGATTTGGGTTATTAGAGTTCCAAAAGAGCTGATAAAGGGGCAAGAGTCTTTGAGTTCAGGTGAAAAAGGCTTTCTACCTCAAACATGAAGAATCCTTGCCCATATTGTTGCATACGCTACGACGAAAGAGAGAGCAGCCTAAAAGTATCAACCTGATGCGGAAAGGGTAAATTCAAGGTGTTGCTTAAGGCATGACTACTAGCTGTGCAACTTAGTCCTCAAATTTTTAACGCAGCTCAGATAAATTTAGGACAATAATAGTGCTGACAATATTTTTGAACTCAATTTTTTATTCTGGCGCGTTTAAGCGGATAATCTGCCAGTTATCGTTGTTTAACGCATACCAGTTGCCAATCCCAATTTCTCGGTTGTTCACATTTACACCAGCCCACTGAGCAGTAGCTGTTTTCCACCAATCACCACCGACACTTGCGATCGTATTATTACTGCCTCTAACTACAGCAGAAACAGAGCAGTTTTTCGTCCCTTGAGAGACTTCGCCCCGTTTTGCTACCCACCAATGTAAAATTCGATTAGGCAACACATCAATAATTACGGCTCCATCTGAAGCATAGGAAATAGTAGCTCTTTCGTGAGAATCATTGTTGCCAAACCAAGGATTTGTCGAATAATAACCAGCGCCAATGGTTTCTACACCTGAAACTACTGTTTGCTTACCACTTTTGCCAGGAACATCACACAGGAGGTTAACTGAGGAGATTTCGATTCTGCCGCTCCCAGAGGTAGTGATAGCAGCTCCTAGAGGAAGTGCCGCATTCCAGCCTTCGGGTATTTGTTTAGTATCATGTCTTTCTTTGTGAAACCATTCGGGGACAACTTTGGGAATTTCCTCAGCAGACATAACCTTACCCTCCGTCTGAGCAACAACAGACTTGGCGGCAAGTAGAGTTGCGATGGATGCTAGGGAAAGTGAGATGCACTTATTCATTTATATTTTTTTGCCCTTGTCAAGTTAACTACTAGCTTGCCACAGCCCAAAGGTTACTATTACAAAGCTTCAAGCTTCTTGCGGCAAGCTAGTAGTGAATAGTATCAGATAAAGAACCAAAGAGCTACATCAATATTTTTCTAAGATTATGTAGTGAAAGTTTTTTTGCACAAAAAGCAACGCTGTTTTGGCGATCGCGCTATTAAAATCTAAGCTGTCGTCAATTGATTAAGCTTTTTCAAAATTGATTAGTTCCACTTAATTTAGCAGTCAAAGTTTGTTCTTTAATGAGCTGAATTGGCTGAACCAATATTGAAGTAGTAATTGCTGTATATAAAAGCCAAAAAATATTGTTTGGTGGAAAAATAAGTGTACTTTCCGTTATGTTGTACAAGAACAAAAAAGTCAAATACACGATTGGCAAAAGCCCCTCTGTACTTCGATTTAAGCGCAGCCAAGCGATCGCCCGCCAGCAGCTTTTAAAAAAACTAAGAAAAAAGAACAGCATTCCAACTAAGCCTAAATCGAGTGCTAAATCTAAAAAACCATTGTGAGCATTAGGAGCCAAAAAATAAGTTTCATACCAAATATCGGCAGAGTCTCCTTCCAAACCACGCCAGAATCCTAAATAACCATATCCTAGCCACGGATGCTCGCTAATCTTATTAATTACAATCGCCCAAATACCTGTGCGACCTGTTAAGGTAACATCCCGCCCTAAAGCACTCAAAATTGTCTCTAAATTACCAACAAACAATATAGTTATAATTCCAGATACGAATAACAAAATGGTAAAAAAAGCTAAAACGAAACTATAGTTCAATCTCAAAGCCCTATACAGTGGCAAGAGGATAATCAGCAGCAAGAAAACGACTAGAGCAGTTTTTGAAGTTGAAAGTATCAGCAAAATAACGGAAAGGCAAAAACCAGCCCACATTAAATAGCGGTAAAGGTGAGTATCAAAGGCAAGAAACAAAAAATTTAATGCACTTAGAACCATTAGCCTGCCTAAGACATTTTTTTGGGGATAGATGCCTCGCAAAGCCCCTTGATGAACGCCCTTTTCGATAGCGAAGGCTGGAAATGCTAGAGAGTAAAGGATGTTAAGTACAATTGCCAGCCCGAATGCTAGAGCCAGCAAGCGCATTTGTTCTTTTAAAGAATAACGTGCAGACAAATAAACCCCAAAGCAAGTTGTACCCAGAAAAATTAGGCTCCGGCGCGAGGTCAATTCTGGCACTGTAGTCCACAAGACTGAGGCAATGACAAGTCCGGCGACAGCCCACAAAAACTTTCTTTTGCTAGCAACGTAGAGAAATTTTTGCCATCGAGTACAAATTAGTAGGAAGGTGATTGCTAGTACTCCTAACTGGAGTAGGAGTAGAATAGAACTGCTCGCTTGCATGGCATCTGTCTCCGCTTGGGGATTGGCATCATTGGCTGCGGGCCCGCCCAAAAAGTTGAGGGAAGCAGTGAAATACAGTAGAGTAATGACAACAAAACTTTTTTCAACCAAGCGGATTAAATTTTTCATATTTTTAAACTGTAGTAAAGCACCCTGGTTCCAATATTGAGTCTCTCTAGGGGTAGCACTGCTGCCCAATATTTTTTGACAACGGCTTGAGAGCTAGTCTCTATACCTCCTGTCCGCCAATAATTGGCGATTCCAGAGGCAAACAGCTTGTCTGTAAACTTAGCCAATGAGGGAAAATTAACGCGCAGCCAATAAGCAGTAAGAACGTTAATTCTAGCTACTAATCTTTGCTTGTCAGTTTTAAGGGTATAAGCGTTATGATTGTGTACTCGCTGGAGCGATAAGTCTTTGGCTAAGGCAACACCTTTGCCTAATGAGATCGCACTAAATTGTAAATAGCTATCGTTAAGGGCGATCGCTTCCGCCTCTGGCATTGGTAAAATCTGCCTGAGCAGAAATCGCCTAAAACACAAGCCAGATGTCCCAGGTATCGGGAAGGGTAGTTTACTTCCTCGCAACCCACCTTTTTGCATATCCTGCCGCAAATCGCACTCCAACACTGAGCCAGAATAATTAATAGTATCAAGCGGTTGAGTATCAGCATCTACTAACTTGAGGGGGTGGAAACACCAGCTACTCTCGCTTGCTGACAAAACTTGGACAACTTCAGCTACTTTTTGCGGTAAAAATATATCGTCAGCGTCTAGAAAGCAAACAATCTCTCCTGAACTTGCGGCAAACCCAGCATTAAAGGCTGAGGCTTGTCCGCCATTTTCTTTAAACACAGGCAAGACTCGCGTCTTGTAACTAGCAATAATTGTTCTTGAGTTATCTGTAGAACCATCATCAACCACAATTACTTCAATGCGATCATAGGTTTGATTCAAAGCGCTCTCAATTGCCGCACCCACAAAATGCCCGTAGTTATAGTTATTGATAATAATACTGACTAGAACTGAGGCATTCATACCTTAACACCTGCCCTAATTGTCGTAATGTAATCGCCTAACCTTTGGCGTGTCTGCGGTAGCAAGAATACAACAACTAAGCCGATTGCCGTCCACCATCCCAACTGATGAGCAAATAAAGTAATCGCAAAGGCACCCCACCACAGCCCGACTAACCAATAATCAGGACTCTTAATTTCTCGTACTAGGTATGTGTGTAGCGAGATATAGCTAGCAATAGTGGCTATCTCAGCCCAGCCATATCCTACTAAGCCTAGCCTGGGGACTAATACAAATGCTGCTCCAGCAAATAGAGCGATGTATAACAAGTGATAGACAGTAACTTCCCAGTTGCGGGCTAATACATAAAGGGCTGCCGAGTGCATACTAAAAACAGAATTACTCAGCGAACTCAAAGCAATAAAAGGGTAAACTGCCATCGCTGAACGCCATTCAGAACCAAACAATAAAGGAATAAGCCAAGGTCCCACCCAAGCAACTATGACTAGCAACGGACCCAATGCCAAGACTTGCAGACCCATACCTTCCGTCACAGCTTTCCGTAAGCGCTGGCGATCGCCCTGTAGTTGCGCTAAAGCAGCAATGGAGATCCGAAAGGTGACTGTTTTAGCAAAACTTAATGTTTCGACCATCCGATTGGCTAAAGCGACAAAGCCTACAGCTTCAACTCCTGCGTAGCGACCGACTATTAAGGGATTAACTAAGGTACGTAGTTGCCAGCCCCACGATGAGGCAGATAAGCTAACACTATAAACGAACATGGGTTTGACTAAATCCCACTGCCAATAAAGTTGCGGTCGATACTTCGACCGCCAATAAAGTAGTCCTGTGGTTTGAACTTGCTGAAACCACCAGCCAGCCACTGGGGACCAAGCGCCGTATCCCTGAAAAGCTAGGGGTAAAGCAACAGCAAAGTATGCTATCTGACCTGCTAATTCAATTGAAGCAACCTGCTTGTAGTCTAGGTGGCGCTCTAACCTTGCTAGCGGAACTTGCTGTAATAAAACTATTGGCAACCCTAAAAATAAAACTTGCGCTATGGAACCAACCCCTTTAATTTTCAGCCATCCTTCTATTAAAGGATGTCCTAAAAGACCTAACGACATTGCGCCTATTCCTAATAGCAGTAGGAGAGTAAAAGCTTGGTGATATACTTTTAATTCTTCTTCCCCTTCTCTGCGTACAAGATAAGTACCAACTCCTAGCTGACTGAGATTTTGGAAGTAGTAAAAAATTCCGTAGGCTGTTGTATAAAGACCGTAACCCTCTGGTTTAATTGCTTTAGTTAGGAGTAAAACACCACCTAAACTAACAGCCATACCTATGCCTTCACGTACCACCAAGTAAAAACCGCCACGCAATACTTTAGATCTTAAACTCATATTAATTTCCTAAAGTAGCAAGTATTCTCCAGCAAATTTTCATCTCCTCAAAACTGAAAGTATACTTATACGGGCGATCACACAATAACTATAAATAATGAATAATTACATCAACTATTTGCCAGTCTACTTCCTCCAACATTTGTGTCTTCACAACAATTTTTGCTCGACTAGCTTAGTAGCTTGGACTATTTTTTAGAAAATTTTGCTTTTTGTCTTATTTTGATACCCAATATAGTCGCGTTCTATAGCTGACCCATTAATAACCATCCCTAAAACATTTTGCTTTGAGCGCTGGAGCAACTCTTTAGCATTTATTGCACTATCAAAATCTACAACTCCAGGTCTAACTACTAGCAAAATGCCATCTGTAATTTTGCCTAATGTTAGGGCATCAGGTTCAAAATTTAGCGGAGGAGCATCAATAATCACAAAATCATACTCTTTAGAGAAAGACTGAATTAACGATGTCATTTGCTCAGAACTGAGCAATACTAAGGGATTGCTTGGATTCATACCAGCAGCGAGTACATCTAAATTGGGCGACACTCTTTCTACTGCTACATGATAAGTTTCCTTGCTCTCAACCATATCGATGAGAATATCGCTTAGACCTAAAGTATCTCGTAAATTCCAGATGCGCTGCTGCGATGGAGAATGTAAATCTGCATCTACTAGCAGAACTTTGTGTCCTAGTTGCGCTACAGTTAAAGCCAAATTTGCTGAAACTGTAGATTTACCCTCTTTAGGTACTGAGCTTGTGACTACAAACATTTTTACCTCTCTATTTGAGAAGATAAAACTCAAGCTAGTTTGAAGCATTCGGTAGGTCGCACTTACAGGCGAATGAGGAGCGTATTTTACAGGTAAATCCAAGTTCGCTAATTCTTCTTGGGTTTTACTAAACTGTAAAATTGATTTGTCTATATAGGGAATATTTCCTAAACACATATAGCCAAATACTTTGTTTGCTTGCTTAGTAGTCTTAATCGATGGGTCTCTAATTTCTAAAATAGTTATCGTAATTATTGCGAGTAATCCAGCCAGAAGTAAACCTAGTAATAAAATCATTACTTTACTATTTGAAGGTTTATCAGGCAGAACAGCAAATTCAATAATTCGAGCGTTACCAATATTTTGTTGCTCGGCAACCTGTACCTCTTGCAACTTTTTTAATAACGTTTCGTAGGTTGATTGAGACGCTTCTAATTTTCGCACTAATTCCCGTTGCTCTTGTTCTAATCTAGGCAAAGTATTAGCTTGTTGCTGAGTAGTGGCTCGCGTTTGAGATAATAATTTTAAACGACTAGATAAGGTTTGGCGGTCTACCTGGGCGGTCACAAAATCTTGAATTAGTCTTTGCTCCAAATCGCCCAACCTTAATCTACTATTTGGCAATTGCCGATTGCTGCCAAACTGTTGCGCTACATTTTGTCGGAGCGCAGCCCTGAGCACTGCTTGCCTGCTTCTTAAATCGATGATTTGAGGAGCTTGTTCTTTGTAGCGAGTGCGTTCGAGACGTAGCTGACTCTCAGTTTGTTGTAGTTGCTGGAGTAATTGCTGGACTCCTGGCGACTGACTAAGGGCGCTCAAGGCGATCGCTTCTTGGGAATTGATCCCAATTTTTTTTTGAATTTCTGTAGCGCGGGTAGTAGCGGTATCTAGGTCAGTCCTGACATTGGTAATTTGGTTGTTTAAATTTGCAATACTCGCTAGTGCTGCTTTTTGCTCTTCTACTAAATCTGTAACGTTATTTTGTTCTCTAAACCTCCGTAAAGCTAGCTCTGCTTGCTGGACTGCGGCTTCGGATTTTGGTAGCTGGGCGTTGATAAATTTGCGGGCGGCGCTTGCCTGTGTTTGATCGTTAGAAATATTGTTGTATAGATATATATCCATTAATGTATTGACTACTAGCGAGGCTTCCTTGGGATTGCTACTTTCATAAGCAACTTGCAATACATTTGTCCCAGTGATATTGGTAACTTTAATATTTTGTTTTAAGGCTTCTGAAGTTAGCGGCTTGCCTTGATCGTCTTTCAACTCTAAAGACTCTATAGCCCTATTAATTAGCGGATTAGATAGCATAACCTCTGCCTCTGTTTTTAGGGGGTTAGTTTGGAGGTTTGTTTGATTGGCGTTTGGTCTTTCCAACTCCAAGCCAGTTGAGGAGAAAAACGTTGGGCGATTGGAGTCGATCAAGATTTTTCCTTCAGCAGTATAAACAGGTTTGCGTAAGCCGATGCCGACCAATACAACTGCAAATGTAGTTCCGAAAACAATAGCTCCTGGCAGCCAGCGTCTTTTTATTAGCAGCCAGTAGTGCTGAAAGTCTAATTCTAAGGCATCTAGAGATACGGTGTTTTCTGGGCGTTCCATGTAAATAATTGAGCCTATACAATGGACGATGATGAGATCCTGATGCTGGTTAACTAAATTTGCAATTAAAACACTAAGTTTTTTAAGCTATTTTAGTGCAAAGCTTTAGCCCCATACTTATCACTTTTTGGGATGATATTGAACCTTGTTTTTGAATTTGCGACCTAACGACCCGGTACAATCAGCTTTTTGTTGTCAGCTAGCACTTGTTTATTTTCTGAACCAAGAAGACTAGAGTAAAGTTGTAAGGTATCAGAAGCAATCTCGTCCCAATTGTAGTTCGCTTTAACGTATGCCTGCGCCTTTTGAGCAGCTAGTCTCATTTCTTTAGGATGATTAATTGCCCATTGTAGGCTAGATATACAACTACTGAGACTCCCGGCTGTAAATACTAAGCCGCGTCCTTCCTCTGTTAATTGTTTATTTATGGGAATATCGCTAGCTACTACTGGGATACCCTCTTTCATAGCCTCTAGCATTACCATCGGCAATCCCTCCAGATCGGAAGGCAGAACAAATAGCCCCGCCCCACGAACGATTTCTGCTAGAGAAGCTCCCCGTAGTTCGCCAGTAAAAATAATATTGGGATTATTTGCAGCTAGTTCAATGACTTCAGACGTAAAATGGTGCGAATCACTACAACCTCCTACAATTACAAGCTGCCAATCAGGTAGATTTAGGGCTTGAAATGCCTTAATTAGCAGTTCTGGTCGCTTTTCTGGGACAACTCTACCTAAAAATAAAATGTAACGTCCTGGTTTGATGCTTAATGAGTTACCGTAAGTGAAATTGGGATCGGACTGAGTATAGCTTGCTGCTGCATTGGGAATATAAACTGTTTCGATGTCGTACGTCTGCCGGAAATAAAAATGTAAATCTTCGGAAACAACAATAATTTTATCGGCACATCGGACTGCATTTATCTCTCCCTGATGGAGTAGAAATTTAGGGAATTTACCCCATTTAGCACGCTGCCAGTCTAAGCCGTGGCAAGTGACAACAATCTTCGCCGCAGAAATTGCCCTCGATACCCGACTAAAAAGGGCTGGACCTAGAGCATGAAAGTGAATAAGATCGTAGTTCGTTTTGCTAGCCGCGATCGCCCCCATTGCCGAACTAACTAAAGCATCAACCCCTCTTAACTTCAAGCTAGGTAAAGAAATAATTTTTATACCGTCTAAATATTTAGTCTGCATGGGAAAGCACTCAGTATACGAGCAGCGAGCGAACAAATCTACTGAGTGACCTCGCTCAACTATACGGGAGTAGAGTTCTTGACAATGATGTTCTATACCTCCCTGATAAGCAGGTAATCCTTTTGCACCAATCGCTGCTATTTTCACTTTTGATTTACCTCTTATTTATATTCAAATAAAAATATTGCATTCGCTTGCATAATAGGAAGTTAGTTTAATTGAGTCGTATCTCCATTTAATAATACTAATTGATCTATATGAAAGCTTTTTTACTTGTAGCGCAATTTCATAAATAGACACACTCATGATTTTACTGAAATGTCTACTATTTAAAGTTTTCAAATGAATATATTTATACTTAATTAAAAAATTTCACGCAAGTTTCTTTAGATAGACATTGAATCTATTGAATACTTTGGTATGTATAGAACAACACTTTTTAATTTAAACATTGTTAATAATTAGGTAAGACAATTTTAAGCAGGCAAAGACTCTATTGATTCAAGCTTTATTTAGCAACAATACTAAACAAGTTGACAATAAACTTGGATCATCATATCCAGCAAGGTATGATCCCGTTTGCATTCATCAATAATATTTTGTTATGCGGAGGCTAGTTTTGACTATTTTTTATTGATTTTTGACTATTTTTGTTAATTTAACCTTTGTAGTACCACTATTGGCAGTATTCAGACAATTTTAGCAGTATTCAGACAATTAGTAAATCATTTATCACGTATGCTCCTAGCAAATTTGAAGTTTGAGTAGTGGTAAAAAGCAGTATTACCTTACTTACAGGTAAGTAACAAGAAGCTGAATTTGCAGGAAGGATAATTTACTTTATGTCTATATTAGGATTGAGAAATGATAAGTTAGGAGTCTGATTCAGACCACAATCAAATACAAGGTTGCTCTTTTATGAAAGACCTTTACTTCTGACTTTATACACTTCGATTGGATTGAATCTACTGTTGCTGCCCGCAAATGGGCTGGAGAAAAACCTATTTATTCACAACGATATTTCTCAGCACATAAATCAGCAGGGCAAACCAAGGTCAATTCTTCGGCAATGTTTTTCTCAAATTTATTTTGCCCTTGAGCGCACTTTAATCTCTCAAGTTACAGAAATTTTTGCCTGTAATACACAATCGGAGAAACTTTACCCAAAACTAGCTAGATCGCATCATCTATCTGAAAAATACAGTAGATACCAAGACTTTCTGTCCATTGAGGGTTGACGGTGAGTACACAGACTTTAGCAAAAGACTGAAAACGTCAGCTTTATTTCATTTGCCAATCGCCTGCATCCTCAAAAAGAGCCTCGACTAAATAATCTGCGCGATCGCTGCGCTAAAGCTGCGAGATCCTGTAGCGCTCAAACTGTTGTAAGTGATGTTTATAGTCAGATGTTGCAGAAAGTCAGAGGTCTGCAAAAATGCAGCCTATGTCTGTATAAAAAAGTATTAAACACTCTCCTTTGAAGCAAGACTTAGCAGCAGGAGCTATTGTTGACCAAGATTGTGGGTACAAAAAAGCAGTAACCTCTCATTTGCTAACAAGACTGGGGTAATATAGCTCTTTATTTGGCTCTAAGTAAGATACTTTAGATAATGAAAACTCAGCGCCCAGAATTTCCGGCAATTTCTCCTGTGCCTCAAGGAATCTACAGACCGCTTTGGTCAGTAATGATCCCTACTTATAACTGCACAAACTATTTAAAAACTACACTGTTAAGTCTGCTGGCACAAGCTCCTAGTCCAGAAGTTATGCAGATTGAAGTTATAGATAATTGTTCGACTGAAGGCGATCCTGAAGCATTAGTCAAAGAGTTGGGCAAAGAGCGCGTGAGCTTCTACCGTCAGCCCCAAAACATCGGTGCAATCGGTAATTTTAATAGCTGTATTGAACGTAGCATTGGGCGATTAGTCCATATTCTGCATTGCGACGATCTCGTTTTACCTGGTTTCTATGAAGTATTGCAACAAGCATTCGAGCGAGAACCGACGATTGAGGCAGCATTTTGCCGCTCGGTATATATCGATGAAAAAGGCACTCAAATCGGGTTATCGCCATTTAGTAGAGCAACACCTGGGATTTTTCCAGACTTGCTGGAGTGGATTTGTCAATCCCATTTGATTGAATCTCCTGCTTTTGTAGTTAAACGCGATGTTTACGAACACTTGGGCGGGTTTCATCCTGATTTGTTTCATGCTGGCGATACAGAAATTTACATGAGAATTACGTCGCAATACCCAGTTTGGTACGAGCCAGCATCCTTAGCAAGCTACCGCAAGCACTCTCATTCATTAAGTTCTACTTTGGTCGAGTCTGGTGCAAACGCCAAAAATGTCCGCAAAGCTATTGAAATTTCTCAGTCATACTTGCCAAAGAATATAATCACCCAACTTAGAGAATTTGAGGCAGTAAATGCTTTTAATTCGGTATGCTGGCAGCTAGTCAAACTAAATTTTAAGGCGGCAAACGCACAGATGAAAGAAGCTTGGCAGCTTAGTCACTCTTTTAGAGCTATAAGTAAAATGGTTATTTTTTTAGCTATGTTTTTAGTTAAAGGCGGACTAAGCCGGCTGCAAAAGCGGTATCAAAAGTAACGAACGTGTTAGAGCATCATCGGGCTTTAAAGAATTGGCTACCTGTATAGCTACTGCCTCCTACAGAGCCAACAGTGACGCTTTGCTGTAAAGAGTTGTATCCTTTCGATTGTTCCCAAACATCTTTATTGGCAAGTCTAATGCTGTATTCTGGACGGAAGTATAGCTTGCTACTAGGATCGGGTAGATTTAAGAAAATTTGATACTGTCCGGCTGGCACGGTAGAAGCAATACCTGCGGAGATATTTACTTCTCTAGTTTCACCGGGCATCCATTTGCGGGCATCTTCTGGGACTTGTAAGTAATACTCTTGTCCTGTTTGACTGTTACGTAGAACGACTTCCAGTAGATGGAAGTTGTAAGGACTTGCCCAGCCGTCGTTGGCAACTTTGAATTTCATGTCAAAGGTTCCACCTGGTTTGACGCTTTTAGCAGTAGCAGAACTAATTAGGCGAAAACGATAGCCCAAACGTCGTTGAATTTCATTCATGCAACCTTGGTCTTTCCAGCCTTTTAAAACATTTTCTTCATACTCAGAATTGATGGTACTCCAACGCATCCGGGCTAATTCCTTTAAGGTGTTGGGGCAATCATCAAATTCGCTAGTAGCGCAAGTTTCGCCTCCCTGGACTACGTAACGATTGTCGAGGTTTAAGTAAGACCTTTCTTGTTCTCTGATCGTTGGGTTGTTCCAATCGTAGGTGTTCATATCAGAGTTAGAGGCGACAAAGCAATCGTTATGCGCCCCTGTTCTAGCTTGATAGCTACCGTTAAATGCTTGTTCGGGAGTAAGAGGAGTGCTACCAAAAATCTCCTTTTTGTCGCGTACGTAGCGCAGAGCAACCATCCTATCAGATGGGAGAACAGACAGAAGTTTGTTCAGGAGATTTTTCCTTTGTGTACCGTTTTCTAAATTATTTGTAGAGTGATGCCATTCTCCCCAATACCCCATAAATCCTGCTTCTACAAAAGCGATCGCATCACCGTTATTTGTTAGTACCGATTTCAATTGGTCGAGATGAGCAGCTATACGACTAGAGGAGGCATCGTGACCTCCCCATTCCCAGTTGTATGCAAATCTGACAATCAATCTCACTCCACCTTTGCGGGCTGTTTCAAAGTCCTGACCCACAAACTTCAAAAAAGAGTCAGGTAGAGCGCTATTTTTATATGCTGGAATTAGATATATTCGCCGGATTACAGTCATGTTTCTCGCTTTAATACCTTGCAGGTAGCTAAGAGTTAAAGGAGAGCTTTGATTTGTTGTATATGCACTTACATAAAAACCTCGATCTGGATTATTAAAATTATCAGATGTACTGGTATAGTTCTTAGAATTACTATTATTAGGATCGACACCCGCAGTACAAGCAGAATGGGTGAGCGTTGTACATATTAGTAGAGATAGTGCTAGTTTGATACGCTTGTTCATGTTTTTTTTCATATTAAAATACGCGAAATTAATTTCACTTTTAGATTGCAGTTGAGAATTAATAGCTAATAGAAAGAATCGAGCTAAATAGTCGAACCGAATTACTTAGTTTCTACCCTTATTTTATTCACCGTAATTTCACAATCGCCTGACAAATATAAACTTAACTTCATAAGTATGGCTTGCCCTCTGTAGCAATACGGAAAAATATTTCGATCAAAAAATATAATTGCGGCTAGTTGGACTAAAGTTTATGGCTTCACTTCTATGTTTTCACTGATGACAATTACGCGATCGCCTGACTCAATTTACGGCATAGTGTTGTTAGCTTGTGATTGTGTATTCCCTGGATTTGACACAAATCTGCATCCCAGGCGATCGCAAAACAGTAGTTCCTACACTACTCAAGCAACATCAATCATCTCTTTGTACTTAGTCAGTTTAGGCTGATAATTCCTCTCTACTCTGATTTAACAGCCATAGAGTAGGGTCAGTGAAAATACGCGTGCGATCGCCAGAAATGAATGTATAAAAAGTTGATACTTACTACTTGAGTAAACGCTAGTTACAGAATAGCCAGCCTATCTTTTTTTCAGCAAAAACTTAGCCTTCGTGCTAAATTTACCTAACTTCAGCTTAAAAAGACTGTGAAGCATGACATAAAAGCAGGGAATAATAAATAAAGTCAGCAAAGTTGCTAAGGACAAACCAGAAAAAACGACAATACCCAAAGGCTGTAAAAACTCCGCACCTTCACCAATGCCCAACGCTAAAGGAAACATTCCTAAAACCGTAGTAATAGTTGTCATCAAAACTGGGCGGAGGCGCTGGGGCGCAGCTTGTAAAATAGCCCTTTGACGAGCATCTGAGAAATTACCTTCTTGAATAAATCCTTCTTTTTCCCGAATTTGGTTTGCCAATTCCACCATAATAATTGCATTATTGACGACAATACCCACCAATAACACCGCCCCGACTAAAACCGTTGCACCGATCGCAGTTTTAGTAATATAGAGTCCAAAAATCCCGCCAGCTAAGGCTAAGGGTACGGTAAGAATAATTACTAAAGGGTCTACAAGGGAGTTGTACTGTACTGCCATCACCACAAATACTAAGAAAGCCGCTAACCCACCCAGCACTTTCAAAGAATCTTGTAATTCTTGACTCGTCTCGCTGGCGGAACTAGGCAAAATGCTAACGCCTTCAGGTAATTGCACGTTTTGCAACACACTATCTACTTGTTGCAGGGCTTCACCCAAGCTTGCACCCTCACTTAAGTTGCCAGCAATTAAGAATACTTGGCGCTGATTGATTCTCTGCACCTCTCCCGGTGCTTGACCTTCGCTAATTTCTGCTACATCCGAGAGGCGAACTTGACGATTACCATCAACAAATAGCGGTAAACCTGCTAATTGAGAAGCGCGGTTGATGGATGCTTGATTTAATTGTACGCGCACATCTACTAAGCGATCGCCTCTTTGCAGTTGGGTAGGTACAGAGCCTTCTATAGCTGTCGCAATAGTATCGCCAATATCTTGCGTCGTTAAGCCCAATTGTGCCACCCGTTCCCAATCTGGGCGAATTTGGACTTCTGGCTGTCTGGGGTCAGCATCCGGGCGGAAACTAGCTAAAGTTGCTTGTTCATCCAATGCTTGCAATACTTGCGTTCCCGCTTGACGTAAGGTTTGCTCGTTTGTGCCTTGAATAATTATGTCAACTTCCGCACCTCTAACTGGAGAATTGGTCAAAACTAAGCCCCGTACCTCACCGGGTCTTAATCGCAGCCGAATTCCCGCTAAATTGAGCTTGTTAAATTCTTGATTTACTTTTCCTACAAAAGCTTCTACATCACTACCAGGCTTTAAGGTAATCGTACTAGAACCCCGCAAAGGGTTTTCACTGGTACTATTACCAAACAAAAAGCCTCCCACCGTCGAGAATACATAATCTGTTTCTGGCTGCTTAAGTAATATTTCATCAACCGCCGCCATGACTTTACGGTTTGTCTCTAAGGGCGTACCTGGTGGAAACTGAGCAGATAAACTTGCTTGTCCGGTACTAATGCGAGGGAGAATTTCTTGAGGAATTTGTCCTGCCATCCACAAACTACCGCCGCCGAGAATAATTATAGTAGCAGCTAAAATAGGTAGGCGATAACGCAATACTTTGACTAACAAACTGCCATAGCCTCTGGTTGCAGATTCAAACTTTTGATTGAACTGTTGCAGCAGCCAAAAATTGCCTAGCTTACTCGACCATTGAATCCCTAATAGCCGAGAAGCCATCATTGGGACAATGGTAACGGCGATTAAAATAGAAGCGGCGACTGAAAAGCTAATTGTCAAAATTAGCTCGTTAAATAACAGGGAAATAAAACCGCCAATTAGCAAAAACGGTAAAACCGCCACCAAATTAGTGCTAGTAGAAGCAACTAAAGCCGACTCTACTTCTTGAGAGCTACGGGCAGATTGCTCGATTAATTGCCCTTTAGTCAGCCTAGTTTTTGTATCTTTTCCTGGAGTCATCCCCGCACCTCCAGCGATGTTTTCCAGCATGACGATGGAATTGTCTACCACAATTCCTACACCCAAAGCCAAGCCCCCCAGGCTAAAGACGTTAATTGATAGACCAAATAGCCCCATGAAAATAATGGCGGCTAGAGTAGCTAAAGGTATAGATAAAACAATAATTAGAGTTTGACGAATAGAACCCAAAAACAGCAAAACTGCGATCGCTGCTAACCCCGCCCCAATTAGCCCAGAACTTGTCACATTCGAGATCGAATTGCGAATAAACCTTGATTCATCCAAGGTCGGAGTTAAAACCATATCTGCGGGAATTATCCCCGAAGCTTGTAGTTGTTCAATGCGTTGCTTTACCCCGTCTACCACCGTAATCGTATTGGCTTCTGGTTGCTTTTGAATGCTAAGTTTGACGGCAGGCTGTTGATTGAGGTAAACAAATACTCTTTGGTCTTGAGTCCCATCCTTGACCTCAGCAAAGTCGCGCAGATATACGCGACGATTGATAACTGCCGCCGGAGATGTACCTGTTTGTGTAGAAGTAGGAGAAGCTACTTCAAAAGAAAGATTATTGATTTCCTCTGCTGCTTGAAAACGTCCCACGGTTCGAGTTAGAGGTTCGGCACTTTCTCCCTGAATGCGCCCCCCAGAAATATCTTGATTTCGTGCTTCTAATTCATCTAGCACATCGGTTAAACCCACTCCAACCGCTTGCAGGCGATCGAGGTCGAGATTAACTTGCACTTCTTCCTCTACGCTACCCGCCACATCTACGGCGGCGACTCCTGGGACTACACTAAGTTCGCGGGACAGTTCTTCATCCGCAAATACCCGTAAAGCTACCCCCTGTAAGGAGGGTGAAGTCAAAGCAAGTTCGTATACAGGCAATTGGGAGGGGTCAGCTTTAAATAAACGGGCTTCTTCAATGGTGTCGGGTAGTTGTCCGCGTCCGCGATTAAAAGCCGCCGTCGCTTCATTTAATGCCTGATCGATATCTCCACCTGGTTGAAAAAATAAGTCTAAACTTACCTGCCCTTCACGAGTTTGAGAATAAACTTGGACTACCCCCTCGGTAGCGGCTAAAGCTTCTTCTAGAGGTCTTGTGACTTCATCTACCGCGACTTCTGGAGAAATACCTGGAGTACCTACCCGGACACCAATGCGAGGATAGGTAATTGAGGGGAGCAAATCGACTTGGAGATTAGTTAGAAAAAATACTCCCATCACAATCACGGCTAGAGTTAGCATTAGCGTGCCAATATGCTGCCGAATTGCGATCGCGCTAATACTAAATCCTGCGACTTTTCCCTTGTCCTGCATGACTATTGTCCTTTTTGTGCTGATTGCTCGGAAAGAATTGATAACCTGACAGTTTCGCCATTTTTTAACGGTTTGCTACTGCGCGTTACATACCTTTCCCCTGCTTTTAGCCCCGATAAAACTTCTACTTTGCCATCAGCGAAGTCGCCCAATTTCACCGCCCGCGCTACAACTTTGGCTTGGCTGTCTGCTCCTTCTACGACAAATACCGTCCCCGTATTACTTTCTTCTTTTTCTGCCGACAAAGCCGACTGGGGGACGACAACAGATTGCTGTTTTTCACTAATAAAACTTACTCGTGCAAGGATGCCACTACCAATTTTGCCATTGCTATTGGGAATCACTACTTCTATCGGCACTAAACGCGCCGTAGCATCGGCGGCGGGGTAAATGCGGGTAACTTTTCCTGTTAGGGTTTCTTGGGGAAAAGCATCTAGTTTTACACTTACTAATTGCCCGTTACTAATATTTCCAAGTTCTTTGTCGGAAACTTCAACCCGGACTTGGATGCGGCTAAAATCGGCAATTTGCAACACCTCATTACCAGGTTGAATTAAGTCGCCGGGTTCTTGCAGTCGTTGTAAAACTACTCCAGGAATTGGCGCTACGAGGCGCGTATACGATCGCCTTTTTTGTTCTTGGGCGACTACCGCTTGCTGGGCAATTACCCTGCCTTGAGCGGCGGCTACGGCTTGTTGTTCGGTACTTACTTGTTGTTGTGCTGCCCGGAGTGCTTGGGCGGCGGTACGCGCCTCTGTTTGGGCTTGCTGGGCTACTTGAAGTGCGATCGCTCCTTCCTTTAATAATCTTTGCTGCCTTTGGGAATCTGCTTGCGCTTGAATTAATTCTAATCTGGCGCTTTCTACTTGAGCGCGGGCGTTACTTACTTGACTATTGCTTCTTGCTACTTCTGACTTTAAAGCTGCAAGTTCTGCTTCGGCGGCATTTAATTGAGTTCTCAAAATGGAGTCATCTAATTGCGCAACTATTTGCCCTTGGTTGACTCTATCGCCCACGTCTACATTTAGACCTAATAATTGCCCTTCTACTTGACTCCGCATCGATACTGTTCTGATAGGTTCGGTGCTACCCGTGTATGTGGGAGAAGGGGTCAATACTTCGGTTCGAGAAATTCTTACATCTACCGCCGCAGATTGGTTTTCTCTACCCCCTTGTTGCGATTGAGCGTCGGCGGCTTCTTTTGGCAAACTCCCACAACTACCTACAAACACTGCCATCCCAACTACTAAAGCACTCAATAAGTGGCGGTGATACGGATTTTTGACGAACATACAAGAATTTTTGAGGTTGCTTTTTGCTGGTTTAGGCGTTCCCTGGAGCGCGCTCATGCACTCTGCTCTTGTCAAGGCTTTTGCTCGTAAAATCCCTGTTTAATTTGGGACTATAACGAGTTGCCAGTAATAATCACTAATCAAGACTTCTAATTAAGCAAGATTGTTTCAACTTTTGTGTTAATTTATTAAGTTATCTAAATATTTGGTATGGTTAATTTTAGCGCAAGTTGGAAAAGATAAAATCTGTCCATCAAGCGACGCTTAACAAAGCAAGATTAATTATGGTCTTGGTGTTTATATTGATATAACGTTGGCTAAAGAGCGCTAAACCAAGCAATATTTAAAGAATTTTGTAGGTTGAACTGCATAAATAATTGGAGCAATGGCAGTTACTAAGGAAACAAATGGCTAATATCAAATTTGTCAAAGAGAAGATTGAAGCGATCGCGGCTGATGGAGCAAATCTGCGCATCAAAGCTATGGAAAATGGTATAGATCTTTATACCTTTAGAGGGAAAATGATGAACTGTGGCGGCTACGGGCAATGCGGGACTTGCATTGTAGATGTAGTCGAAGGCATAGAAAATTTATCACCTAAGACAGACGTAGAAAATCGCAAGTTAAAGAAAAAGCCAACTACTTATCGGTTAGCTTGCCAGTCCTTAGTGAATGGGCCTGTAAGCGTAGTAACTAAACCTTAATTCATGCAAGCAACTCTTTGCTAATTCCTGTGCCAAGAGTTGTTTGTTCTTACTGCTCTTGATAGTTCCAAAGTAGTCCACCATCAACGAAAAAGGTTGAACCAGTTATATAGTCAGCGTCAGAGGACGCTAGAAAAGTAACCATTGCACTTACATCTTGGGGTTGTCCTAAGCGATTGAGTGGAATGTTTTTTAGTAATGCTCCTAGGGCAACTGGATCGTTTAATAGTTTACTATTCATGGGTGTTTCAATTGCCCCTGGTGCGACGTTATTAATAGTGATGCCGTAAGGTCCCAATTCTACTGCTAAGTTGCGCGTCATCATTTTTAAACCGCCCTTACTAGCACAGTAAGCCGTAAAGTTCGGAAAAGGCAATTCCTCATGTACGGAGCTAATATTGATAATTTTTCCAGTACGCTTTGTTTGCATTAAGTGTTGAACAAAAAACTGCGTAGCAAAAAAGCAACCTTTTAAATTAATATCTAGCACCTTGTCATAATCTTCTTCCGTTACTTCCCAAAAAGCGGCATTGGTTTCTATTCCAGCATTATTTACCAAAATATCTAACTGACCAAAATGCTCAATTGCTTGGTCAATTAGCTGACGCAAATCGCTAACAACGCTGACATCTGCCTTGATAATTAAGCCTTTGCTGCCTGTATCTTCTACTTGTTTTAAAGTTTCCTCGGCTTCAGTAATATCAGAGCGATAGTTAATAATAACGCTTGCTCCGGCACTGGCTAAACTAACAGCAATCCCTTGACCAATTCCTTGCCCGCTACCCGTTACTAAGGCAATTTTACCTGCAAGCTTCATTTGATAACCCCTCTAGATTTTTATTGGCATAACCAAGTCGTACCGATATTAGACTATACAAGCGGCTAAAGCTTCAACCAAAATACAGAAAAAACGACGCTTTAGTGCTAATGACGATTCTTAGGGAAAATAAATTGCGATCGCAATCCACAGACTCCAAACATTTGCTCTAATTGAAATCTTTGTTTATCCTCAAGCTATAAAGTTACTGGGGATTGAGAGAAGTTGAGCGAAAGATCTTTAGCTATAGAAGAACAAGCATGGGAAGCGCTGGAAAAGTCAGTTATTTATTATCATGAAAAACCTATTGGCACTATAGCCGCTCTCGATTCAGATATCACCTGTTTAAACTACGATCAATGTTTTATTCGCGATTTTGTCTCCTCCGCACTCGTTTTTCTGATTAGAGGCAAAACCGATATTGTCCGGTTCTTTTTGGAAGAAACGCTAAAATTGCAGCCAAAAACAACGCAGTTAGATTGTTTAAAACCCAGTCGCGGTTTGATGCCAGCTAGTTTTAAAATTGGCTTTGCTAATGGACAAGAATATTTAAAAGCTGATTTTGGCGATCATGCGATCGGTAGAGTTGCTCCGGCGGATGCGGGGTTGTGGTGGATTATTTTATTACGCGCTTATACTATCTCTACCGAAAGTAAAGAGTTCGCATCTCGCGCCGATCTTCAAGAAGGTATCCGCCTAATCTTAGAACTATGCTTGGTTACTCGCTTTGATATGTATCCGATGGTGTTAGTTCCCGATGGTGCGAGTATGATTGACCGTCGTTTGGGGCTATACGGACACCCGATAGATATTCAATCGCTCTTTTATGCAGCATTAAAAGCTAGTTTGGAATTGCTAACTCCCAACAAAGAAAATCAAGCAATTATTCAAGCTGTGCGTAACCGCTTAGATCCATTACTTAAGCAACTGCGGGAAAATTATTGGTTAGATTCGGAGCGATTGAATGTAATTTACCGCTTTCAGGTAGAGGAGTATGGCGAAGAAGCCCTCAATCAGTTCAATATTTATTCTGACTCCATCCCTTTTTATCGGCTGGCGAAATGGCTGCCCGAAGCTGGGGGCTACTTAGCGGGAAACTTAGGCCCTTCTCAGCTAGATTGTCGGTTTTTTTCCTTGGGTAATTTGATGGCGATTGTTTCTTCTTTAACTGACGAGCAACAATCTCATAGAATTTTAAATTTAATTGAGTTGCGCTGGAATGACTTAATTGGGGCGATGCCAATGAAACTTTGTTATCCAGCCTTAGAAGATGTTGAATGGAGAATTGTCACGGGAGCCGATCCCAAAAATCGCCCTTGGTCTTATCACAATGGTGGTAGTTGGCCTGTTTTATTGTGGATGCTGACGGCGGCAGCAAAAAAAATGGATAGAGGCGAATTAGCCCATCATGCGATCGCCATTGCCGAAAGAAGATTAGTCGAAGACCATTGGCCCGAATACTACGATGGCCCCGATGGTCGTCTTATTGGTAAAGAAGCGAGAAAGTATCAAACCTGGACAATTGCAGGTTACTTGCTAGCCAAGGAATTGATCGATAATCCCAGTCATATAAAATTGATTGCTTTCGAGCCTTAATTTTTGCATTTTTGCATCGAAAACCTAGAGACGTTCCGACGGCACGTCTCTAAATAAATTAACTCTTTAATTCTTACAACTCTTGCCACTGTGGGTACAAATCCATCCTCCGAACGATCTAATTACAAATCTTAAAGATTATTCTTAGCTGTAAGAAAAATTATGTTCGCTACGGACAGTCAAAACTCGTGAGGAGGAAATATTGTTTGAGCGTGCTAAGTCAAACTAAAAACTTATTGAGTGTTATAGCTATTGGTTTATTAGCTGGAATGGGATGCAGCCTACAAAAAACTCAAGCTATTGACTCATCAAAACAATCAACTCAGACGGTCGGTTGGGTAGAGCAAGCCAAAATTCCTGGAGTTGAAAAAGAAATTAAAGCCAAACTTGATACAGGAGCAACAACTACCTCTATCAATGCTGAAATATTAGACCAACCCGAAGAAAAATCAGAATCCGGCGGTAATATTAGATTTCGATTTTTAGATGGAGATGGTAACAAAGAGATTTTCGAGCGCCCAATTGTAAGGTGGGTACAGATTAAAAGCCGCGAAGGTGCTGATATTCGCCGCCCAGTAGTGCGAATGAAACTATGCGTTGCAGGTAGATGGATTGAGGAAGAAGTGAATCTTGCAGATAGAGACGATTTCAACTACCCCATCTTAATCGGACGCAATATGCTGAAAGAAGGCAAATTGGTTGTTGACTCCTCGCAAACATTTACCAAAGACCCAGAATGTACAGATGAGAAGGAGTGATAATGAATCGGACATTTCGCGCTGCACTCTTAGCATTATTTTTAGCAGCGATTGGGATAGGTATTTTTGTACATAAGATCGTAGCTTCCGATGTGCCACTGCTACCTAACCAGACTTATAACAGTTGGTATGTTGAAGCAAAACTAGCTTTGACCGCAGAGCAATTAGGGCTAGAAACAGATGAAAGGTTGCCATCTACTGTTGAGTTTCATCTTCCTCTAGAGTCTCAACGCTACGAGATTGTGAAAGAAGATTTTATTAATCAAGGATTTGAGCGCCAGATAGAGAATTTACCAGATTCAGTAAACCGTCTAGCTGTATTTACTAAGCAAAATAATATTGACAGCAGCGAAACTTTATTTTACAGAGCAATTATTCAAAGGAAAGCTGGCATTTCACCAGGAGAAGAAGAAGTACCAATTTCTGGTAGAAGGCTAGTTGACAAACAACTGGTTAGATTTGGCGAAAATACTGAAAGAGCGCAAGACAATTTAAAAGAAAACTTTCCAAAGGCAGAGATTGATGCTCTTTTAAGCGAAGCTAAAGCAAAATCAAGAGATCGTATATCTTTTGCTAGACAAATTTATCAATTAGCTCTGCGTTCCGATGATATCAGAATCCAAGCTATTAGTAGAAACCTCAGAAAAGAAGAATCTACTCCACAATTAGCAGCATTTTTGTTGCACCGAGCAAACATCCCGGCGCGGGTTGGTAACGGTATTTTTTTAAGAAGTGCAGAAGTTTATTCTACAGATTTTGTACAGTGGCTAGAGATGCAAGTAGGCGATCGCTGGTTAGCCTTCGACCCTGCTGACCTTAGTTTCCACGAGCAAGATCGTTACTTAACTTGGTGGTATGGTTCAGATCGAGTTTTACAAGCTCCAGGAGCGGATAATATCGATTTAGAGGTTGTCGTTCAACCAAATACAGATAACGGACTTACTCGTTCGATTTGGCGAGGTAGGAGAGTATCAAACCCGTTTTTAGAATACTCTTTTCTCAATCTACCGCTATCAACTCAGCGCGTATTTCAGGTTCTTGTGCTGATTCCTATTGGTGCGCTTGTTATTGCCTTTTCGCACCAAATTATCGGCTTAAAAACTTTTGGCACATTTACCCCGATTTTGATTTCTCTTGCTTTTAGGCAGACTGGGATCTTTGTAGGTATTCCTCTATTCGTGCTAGTAGTAATTATTGGGCTAGTTTTCCGAGGCTACCTAAATAAGTTGCAACTTTTAATTGTCCCGCGACTAGCAGCAATTTTAACAGCAACGGTTTTAGTCATGGGTGCTTTAGCTATTTTGCTAGAGAACTTAAATATTAATCTAGGGCTATCAGTTTCTTTGTTCCCGATTGTCATCTTAGCTATGACCATCGAACGAGCAGCAATGATGTGGGAAGAAGCCGGGGCAAAAGATACAATTATTGCTGGAATTGGCACAATTGTAGCGGCTCTAGTTGGCTATTTGTGCATGATCAACCCTTATGTAGAACATTGGGCGTTTGTGTTTCCAGAACTGCTACTTATAGTTTTGGCAGTCAACATTATGGTAGGGCGTTACAACGGTTACAAGCTGATTGAGTATTTCCGTTTTTTGTCCTTACAGCGACAACTAAATCAAAAACAGGTGTAGATAAGTTATGTTTTCACTCAAACAGTACGGCATTTTAGGAATTAATGCTCGCAACTTAGATTATCTGTTTCCCACAAATCCACGTCGGCTTTATCGCTACGCTGACAGCAAATTAGAGACAAAGAAAATTGCTCAAAGTATTGGTGTTGCTACTCCAGAAACTTATGGAGTAATTACATTTCAAAATGAAGTAAAAAATTTAGCCAAAATTCTGCAAAAGTATAAGTCTTTTGTTGTCAAACCTTCCTCTGGTAGCGGCGGAGATGGCATTGTAGTTATTAAGGATATGACAGAAGCGGGTTATTGTAAAGCTTCTGGTTCAATTTTGCAGCCAGAGGATTTACACTTTCACATCTATAACATCTTGAGCGGGATGTTTTCGTTAGGTGGAAATAGTGATGAGGCAATTATTGAATATGCGGTACAGTTCGATCCCGTATTTACAGAAATTGCTTATCAAGGCGTACCCGATATTCGCGTAATTATTTATAAAGGCGTTCCAGCAATGGCTATGTTGCGTCTCCCTACCCGCGCTTCTGATGGTAAAGCAAATTTGCATAGAGGCGGTGTAGGTGTAGGAATCGATCTGGCTACAGGTACAACATTAGCAGGGATTCAGAACAATCGCTATATTGACAACCATCCAGAAACAGGACATCCGTTGTGTGATCGCCAAATTCCCCACTGGCAAACTATATTAGATATGGCTGCTAAGTTGGGCAATAAAACTGAGTTTGGCTATCTCGGCGTTGATATCGTTCTCGATTGCGAAAAAGGACCGTTGTTGTTAGAAATTAATGCTCGTCCTGGACTATCTATTCAAATTGCAAATCGAGAGGGATTAATTGGACGGCTAGAAGCAATTGATGCTGATTTGCCAAAACTAACAGGCACTCAAGCCAAAATCGCCTTTGCTCAAGAAAAATTTGCTGTAAAAGTCCCTGCAATTAACCCAGCTAAAACGACGGATAATCAAGCTCAATCCTTCATCAAAGTAGGGTAGCTATCCTCAAAACTTAAAGGTAGTACGTACAGTTCCTACATAAATAGCGTCATTTTTGCCGTAGTGTTCTGGATTAGTGATTAATAATAAGCCTGGAGTAATAGCGATATTATCAGTAGCTTGCCAGCGATAGAAAAATTCTAGGTGCAAAGAAGTATCTTTATCGGTATTTGCACCTAGATCGTTATAGATGACTTTAGGCGGTTGTCCGATGACAATGCCAGCTAAACTATTTTCTTTACCTAAATCAGGAAAAGCGATCGTTACCGCGTAGTGAAAAATATCTGCTCTTGGTTTACCTAAAATATCTTCGGCGGTGGCTGTGGTCAAACCCAGCCAACTACTAATAGTCAAACTAGGATTTACTTTAATGTTAGTTTCCACTCCATAAGCATTTGTAATTATATTATTGCTTTCATCGTCAAAAGGATCGTTGGCAAGTTCGCTACCTGTACTGGTGTCGAGGTTATTATAAGAGCGCAAATAGGTTAAACCTAAGCTAATATCGTTAACTGGTTCTAAAATTAATTGGGCAACAGTTCCATATCTCTGGTCTACTTGCAGATAACCTAAAACAAGTTCGATATTATTGTTTGGTTCCCAAGTCATTTGCACAAAAGTACCGTCAGTCTTACCACTAATGCTTGATTCTGTATCCTCGTCCTCTTCGGCATTAGCATCGCCAAGTCCAACGCTAAAACTCGCAGCATTGCTAAATTCATATTTGAGACGCACTGCTGCACCAAAGTCTTTTCTATAAATAGGGCTATACCTACCAAAGCGGGAAATAGCACCACGTCCGCTACTACTAAAACTATTACTAGAATTGGCAACAATGCGGACATCAGTGCTATCAGTAGTAATGTATAAATTTGTCTGTTTGCTAATAGGAAAGCTGTATTCTAATTGATTAATATCAAATTCATTGTCGCTATCTCCTTCAAATCCTAATCGTGCCATTTCTGTACCTGTAGCATTATCAAATCTAGGTGTATTTTCAGCTTCTAAGCGCACTCTCAAGCGATCGCTTCCAGTAAAGCTAGTATCAAAGTTTAGCCACACGCGATCGCTTAAAATTAGATTATTTTCTACTTCTTCATCATCGTTAGCTTGGCGACTTCCTCTAGCAGCACTGACGGCAAAAATTACTTCTCCTGAAAATTTGGTCGTAGGAGAAAACTGTTGTACTTCTAGCTGGCTTGTCTTGACGGCTATGTTATCTGTTCGTTTTTGCAGGGTTAATTCTGAAGCAAATTCTAATTGCAACCTCTTGATAGTAGCTAAGTCAGTCTTTTCCTGGATGTTTAGGTCATTGCAGCGACTAATAACAGCATTTAGCAGGGAAGCAAATTCATATCTTGTTATTTGGCTTGTGGAGGTATCCTTGCTAGTTACTCCGTAGCGCTCTAATAAGGATTTCAAAGCCTGAAAACTCCAGTCAGTAGTTTTAATATCTGCTAATCGCTCGACGGGGGTATGGCGATCTCTTATTTCTAAATCTGATAAGTTTTCGTTAGCAACGGTTTTAGTTGTATTAAAAATGCTTGTTAGTAGTAAAAGGATACTTAGGATAATTGAATTTAGGTTAATAGCAGCCTTGACCTTGATTGAGTTAGGAGGTTTTATTTGGGCAATAGCCACAAAGACGCTAAGGGCGCGCAGGCAAGAGGGAAAGAGTTTTATATCTAAATTGCGACTGTAAGGGGACATTCCGCATACCTTGTAACATTGTTGCTATAACTAAAACCTTTAGTAGGATAGAGGTTTATTTTGCATCTGTGAAATTTTCTTGCTGTGACTAAAACTTCAGCTTAGTCACAGTCTTAAGAGTTGCAGCGCTAAAATTATTAAGGACTATTTCGCGCTGCCTCTATGTCTCACAATGCTGACATTTCAGATGCTCAACTAGAATCTACCAACGGACATCATCTAAGTCCTAGCAATACTATTCGCATTCGCGGCGCTCGACAGCACAACCTCAAAAACATCGATTTAGAATTACCGCGTGATCGCTTAATTGTGTTTACGGGGGTTTCAGGTTCGGGTAAGTCTTCCCTAGCTTTCGATACCATCTTTGCTGAAGGACAGCGCCGTTATGTAGAATCTCTCAGCGCTTACGCTCGGCAGTTTTTGGGGCAGCTAGATAAGCCAGATGTCGAAGCAATTGAGGGCTTGAGTCCGGCTATTTCTATCGATCAAAAATCTACTTCTCACAATCCCCGTTCTACGGTGGGAACAGTTACGGAGATTTATGACTATCTGCGCTTGCTATTTGGACGAGCGGGAGAGCCTCATTGCCCAATTTGCGATCGCTCGATTGCGCCTCAAACTATTGACCAAATGTGCGATCGCGTTATGGACTTGCCCGACGGTACGCGCTTTCAAATCCTTGCTCCTGTCATTCGCGGTAAAAAGGGTACCCATCGCAAATTACTTTCAAGTTTAGCTTCCGAAGGTTGGGTAAGAGCAAGGGTAAATAATGAGGTGCGCGAGCTATCCGACAACATCGATTTAGATAAAAATTATACTCATACTATCGAGATTGTCATTGATAGGCTAATTAAAAAGCCTGGTATTGCCGAACGCTTAGCCGATTCTCTTGCTACTTGCTTGCGTCTTTCTAGTGGAATTGCGGTTATTGACTTAATAAATGATACATCGGGTAAATCAGGTGGAGTCCAGTCTGATAGTAAGTATAACCCAACTAGCGAAAAAATAGCCCAGGAAAATGACGATTTAACCTCTACAAATACGCCTAATTCCTATCAAAATGAATTGATTTTTTCGGAAAACTTTGCCTGCCCAGTACATGGCGCAGTTATGGAAGAATTATCGCCCCGTCTATTTTCCTTTAATTCCCCCTACGGTGCGTGTCCAAATTGTCATGGGTTGGGGAGTTTGCAGAAGTTTGCAGCAGAGCTTGTAGTCCCCGATCCCCAAGCACCCGTATATGCCGCGATCGCTCCTTGGTCGGAAAAAGACAACTCTTACTACCTATCGCTGCTTTACAACGTCGGACAACAATGCGGGTTTGAGATTCAGACTATTTGGCACAAACTTACTAGCGAACAGCAGCAAGTAGTTTTGCATGGTAGCGATAAACCAATATGGATCGAAGATCGTAAAGATTATCGGCGTTATGCGGGAGTGCTGCCCATCCTCCAGAAGCAGTACAACGAAGCAAGTTCGGAGTTGCAGAAGCAAAAGTTGGAGCAATATTTAGTCAACCAGCCCTGCGAAGTCTGTTTAGGTAAGCGGTTAAAACCCGAAGCGCTGGCAGTGAGGTTGGGACAGTATCGAATTACGGATTTAACGAGCGTTTCGATTGGGGAGTGCCAGCAAAAGTTGCTGAAAATGCAACTAAGTGATCGCGCTCTGCAAATTGCTGACTTGGTGCTAAGAGAAATCAAAGCTAGGCTGCAATTTCTCTTAGATGTGGGTTTAGACTACCTCACCCTAGATCGTCCGGCGATGACGCTCTCAGGGGGCGAAGCGCAGCGAATTAGACTCGCAACGCAAATTGGTTCGGGGTTGACGGGAGTATTGTACGTTTTAGATGAACCAAGTATTGGCTTGCATCAACGAGACAATGGGCGATTATTGCAAACTTTGACTAAGCTGCGAGATTTGGGTAATACGCTAATTGTGGTCGAACACGATGAAGAAACAATTAGAGCCGCCGATTATTTAGTAGATATTGGTCCTGGTGCTGGTATTCATGGCGGTTATATCACGTCAGAAGGCAATTTAGAGTCGTTATTAAATGCCGAAGATTCACTGACAGGTGCGTATTTATCAGGAAAAAGAGTGATCGCTACCCCTAGCCAACGCCGCGAAGGCAATGGGCGAAATTTAGCGATTAAAAATGCTTGTCGCAACAACTTACAAAACATTGATGTCAACATTCCTTTAGGCAAACTTGTTAGCGTTACCGGGGTTTCTGGGTCAGGAAAATCTACCTTAGTCAACGATTTACTTTATCCAGCTTTGCAACATCAACTCACGCGCAAAGTTCCTTTACCGCAAGGATTAGATGAAATTGACGGACTAAACGCCGTTGATAAAGCGATCGTTATTGACCAATCTCCCATTGGGCGTACTCCTCGTTCTAACCCAGCTACTTATACAGGAGTTTTTGATGTCATTCGCGAAGTCTTTACCCAAACAATTGAAGCCAAAGCTAGAGGTTACAAAGCCGGACAATTTTCCTTTAATGTCAAAGGCGGACGTTGCGAAGCTTGCGGCGGGCAGGGAGTAAATGTCATTGAAATGAATTTTTTGCCGGATGTTTACGTGCAGTGTGAAGTCTGCAAAGGCGCGCGTTATAACCGCGAAACTTTGCAAGTCAAATTCAAAGACAAATCCATTGCTGATGTTCTAAATATGACAGCAGAAGAAAGTCTAGAGTTTTTTACAAATATTCCTAGAGCCGTAAATAGATTGCAAACCTTAGTAGATGTCGGATTGGGTTACGTGCGCTTGGGACAACCAGCCACTACTTTATCTGGCGGTGAAGCCCAACGGGTAAAATTGGCATCAGAATTATCGCGTCGCGCTACCGGAAAAACTCTTTATTTAATCGATGAACCAACTACAGGTTTATCTTTTTATGACGTGCATAAATTGCTAGATGTATTGCAACGATTGGTAGATAAAGGCAACTCAATTTTAGTTATCGAACACAACTTAGATGTAATTCGTTGTTGCGATTGGGTGATAGATTTGGGACCTGAAGGTGGGGACAAAGGCGGCGAATTAGTTGCGGTAGGTACGCCCGAACAAGTAGCCAATAATCCGCGTTCTTATACAGGAAAATATTTAAAACAAGTATTGCAGCAACATTCAGCAAAATAAAGCATTTTAGCGACGGACAGCAGCATATATAAAAGCGATCGCCATCGGAATTACAATCGGTAAAGCTACTATTAGTCCCCATTTGCCAATTTTAACTTCTTGCTCTCCGTCGCTTTTGAAAAATAGGAAAACAATAGCAGTTCCCATTACTGCCCACAGACAGCCAAAGGCAATGAAAATAATAAATATTGAGTCATCCATGAGGTGTTTTTAACTATAGAGATGGGAAATGCGATCGCAATTCTAAAAAGTATATGTCTCAACAGTTTGGACAGATAAGCATTCTATCAAAGGGGTCACGATGTAAGGAAAGATATCAGTATCTAACAAAATCTTCACTTGCCCTCAAATGCACTGATAATATCTTCTGGCAAAGGAGCGTCAAAATCATCTAGAACGGTAAACTCGCCAGCACATAAACCATAAGGTCGTAATTGCTTGCTGTTGGCAGTAGGTTTAAGTTCAGAAGTCGCTTGATCATTTTCAACAATAACTAAAGTTTCACTTGCCTCTACTTGACGGAGATATTTCAATGGGTCGCTTTGTATTTCATCAACAGTGACATTCAACATTACATTGCCTCAATAAAAATATCCGCGAAAGTGTTCAATAAAAGCTCTAGTATTTCTAATCTACTTGCTATTTTATCTAGGAACTAGCCAGCAAAAAGGGCAGGCGAGAAGCCTACCCCAGGAAAAATTTATTTTTATTGCTCAATTTCAAATTTCCGCAGGTCTAAACTCCCCTTTTTAAGGAGCGAGAGCATTACCACGAATCAAACTACCAAGCGTTTTAGCTGTAATTTTGAGTTGGGTAAAAGGATTTGCTGGTACTACAGTTTTGTACAAGTAACTATCAAAAGTTAGCTTCTGCACATCCATATCCGCGCACATTTCTACAAACGCCTCGCGGGTAGCATCAGTGCGATAAAACACTGATTGCAGAATGTCTAAAACTTTGTAAGTTAAACCATACTTTCTATCCCAACGCTTGAGGTAAAGCTTAAGATCGCTTTCAGTGGGAATTTTTGCACCACTATTGGAAACTTCAATAATTGTTTCCGCGCACATCCGCCCGGATTTAGCTGCAAAATAAATCCCTTCGCCAGAAGACTTAGTAACATAACCTGCCGCGTCGCCGACTAAAGCAACTCTACCTACTACGCGGCGGGGTCTTGGATGTTCGGGGATTGGGTGAGCTTCAACTTTAATAATTTCGCCGCCAACCAATTTTTTGGCTGCACGAGCGCGGATACCTGCTTGCAATTGTTTGATACTAGCTTTGTGTACCTGCATTGTCCCTGTACCAACCGCTACGTGGTCGTATTTGGGGAAAACCCAAGCGTAGAAATCGGTAGAAACATCATCGCCTACATACATTTCCGCTAAGTCATTGTAGTAGTCCATTTGAGCTTGAGGTAAACGGATGCGCTCTTGAAAAGCGATCGCATAGTTATAATCCCCCGCATCAATTTCTTTGGCAATGCGTGAATTCGCACCATCTGCGCCAATAATCGCGTCTACCTTCAAAGTTTTAGCAACGCCTTGAGAACCACCTTCGTTGTGGTCTACATAATGGATGGTATAAGGATCGCTATTATTAGTTGGAATATCTAGTTTATGAACGGTAGCATTAATTAAATTTGCTCCCAAGCTCGCTGCGCGATCGCGCATAAAGCCGTCTAGTACCTCGCGGCGGCACATACCAATATATTCGTCTTCATTAACCAAATTGATATCTACTTCGCGGTTTGAGGGCGAAATCATTTTCATTTTCCGCACTCGGCGGTCAATGATATGTGGTGGCAAATCGAACTCGCTGACCATACATAAAGGAATTGCCCCACCGCAAGGCTTGGCATTGTCTAGCTTGCGCTCGAACAAAAAAGTCTCAATTCCTGCTTTCGCCAGTGTTTCCGCAGCAGAGGAACCTGCGGGTCCTGAGCCAACAACAGCAACTCGTAAAGTCAAAGCTATTCTCCCAATCTTCTACAGCTAAGGATTGCATGGTATCACGGACTTTTTGCCCTTTCACCTAGATAAGGGCAAGATCCGCCTATTTTGAAATACAGCTTAACAACTCAATATAAAAGTTAAGTAACGATCTATAGTTTTGAGGCACAAATTTTGCATTTTTAGCGTTAATCTCTTTCCACCCCTAGGATATATGTTATAAAACTACTGTATTCCTATAGATAAACCGGGAATTACAAATTAAGGCTCAAAGGCGATCGCAATAAAGTTGAAGAATAATATTATTCACGCCTTTAGACTTAACTTTTTCTACTGTATAAAGAGGTCTTGCCGTGGGCATAGTTGTTGAAAAGGTATCTAAAAATTTTGGCAGTTTCAAAGCCGTTGATGAAGTTAGTCTAGAAATAAAAAGCGGCTCTTTGGTGGCTTTACTTGGGCCATCAGGATCGGGCAAATCTACCTTACTACGGCTAATTGCGGGGCTAGAAATGCCCGACCGAGGCAAGATTTGGCTAACGGGCAAAGATGCGACCGAACAAAGCGTCCAAGAACGTAATATCGGCTTCGTATTTCAACACTATGCGTTATTCAAACATTTGACAGTGCGGCAAAATATCGCCTTTGGTTTGGATATTCGCAAAACAAGCAAGCTTAAAGTCAAAGCGCGGGTAAATGAATTACTAGAATTAGTGCAATTGATGGGACTTGGCGATCGCTATCCATCGCAATTATCCGGCGGTCAAAGGCAGCGAGTAGCCTTAGCCAGAGCGCTTGCCGTCCAACCCCAAGTATTACTTTTAGATGAACCATTTGGCGCACTTGATGCCAAAGTCCGTAAAGATTTAAGAGCTTGGCTGCGGCGACTGCATGATGAGGTTCACGTGACAACGGTATTTGTTACCCACGACCAAGAGGAAGCGATGGAGGTAGCAGACGAAATTGTGGTTATGAATAAAGGCAATATCGAACAAATTGGCACTCCCGCTCAAATTTACGATCATCCGGCTACAGCGTTTGTAATGAGTTTTATTGGTCCTGTCAACGTTTTACCTAGTAACTCGCGCATTTTTCAAGGTAATGGGTTTCACTCAGCTTCCCCAGAAGTCTTCTTACGTCCTCAAGATGTAATTGTAGAAAGAGAACAAAATGGTACTACTGTACCCGCTAGAGTTAGTCGTTTAATTCATTTAGGTTGGGAAATCCAAGCAGAACTAACTTTAGATGACGGTCAAGTAGTCACCGCTCACCTTAGCCGCGAACGATTTGACGAACTTCACCTAGAACCGCAACAGCGAGTTTATGTCAAGCCCAAGGACGCTAAATCATTTCCGTTGTACTATTCAATTTAACAAAGCTGTGCGTTGCATTTAATTAAGTAGTTAATTCAAAACATGATTGATTTTCGCTTGTCTATTAAAAAATGGATATCTATAGTCAAATTTTTAGGTTTAGCGTCTGTATGTTGTTTGCTTGTAGTTAGCTGTAATAGTCGCCCAAATCCAGATCAAACTACTACAACTCCCAGCAATGTAAGTAACACTCGTTTGAGCGTGGGTACAACCTTAAAACCGCGTACCCTAGATCCTGCCGATAATTACGAACTTGCAGGCAGTAACGTAATGACAAGTTTGAGCGATCGCCTATACACATACAAGCTAGGCACGAGCGAACTTGTACCCCAACTAGCTACGGCTTTACCCAAAATTAGCCCCGATGGTTTAACTTATACAATCCCCGTCCGTCAAGGAGTTGTTTTTCACGACGACACGCCTTTTAATGCCGAAGCTATGGCATTTTCTTTAAATCGATTTATAACTAATGGCGGCAAACCCGCCGCGCTGTTGGCGGATGTGGTGCAATCGGTTGCAGCCTCAGCAGAGTACGAACTAACAATTAAACTCAAAACTGCGTTTGCAGCGTTTCCTTCCTTACTAGCTTTTCCGGGAATGTGCGCGGTTTCTCCCAAAGCTTACGAACTTGGCGCTGGCAAATTCAAGCCTGGTATTTTTGTGGGTACAGGTCCTTACAAATTAGTTCAATTTTCGCCACAATTAGTCAAAATGGACGCTTTTCCAAAGTATTGGGGACCCAAACCATCTAATACAGGGGTTGACATTCAAATTCTTAGTAGTTCAGCTAATTTGTACAATACCTTTCTCAAAGGCGGAGTCGATATTGCTTACCAAACTTTTAGCCCCGATCAAGTTGAAAGTCTCAAACAACAAGCAAATCAAAAGGGATGGCAAGCATTAGAAGAAAAAAGCAATGTCGTCACCCACATGATGCTGAATGTTTTGCAAAAACCCTTAGATAACTTAGCAGTTAGACAAGCTTTAGCCTTTGCCATTGACCGCCCACTAATCACCGAGCGCGTGTATAGAAAGCAAGCAGAAGCGCTATACAGCATGATCCCTAGTACCTTTGATAGCTATCAACCTATATTTCAAACTAAGTACGGCGATGGCAATGTCGCTAAAGCCAAAGAACTTTTAGCTAAAGCCGGATACAGCGCAAGTAATCCGCTTAAGTTAGAAGTATTTTATCCAGCCAACTCTTTAACTAGAGAACAAATTGCGAGTACGTTGAGAGAATACGCCAGCCAAAGACTAGAAGGCATAATCCAAATTCAACCGCAAGCAGAAGAATCAACGACATTTTTCGCCAATATCGGCAAAGGATTGTATCAAATAGCTTTATTAGATTGGTATCCAGATTTTGGCGATCCCGACAACTACATTCAACCCTTTTTAGGTTGCGCCAAAGGCAGCGAAGCTAGTGGTTGCACTGAAGGAGCAAGTCAAAGTCAAGGATCGTTTTATTATAGCGATCGCATGAACAAACTAATTGCCCAGCAGCGTCAAGAACAAAACCCCCAAGCTAGAACAAAAATCATCACCGAAATTCAGCAATTGGTAGCCACCGACGTACCCGTCGTCCCTCTAGTCCAAACAAAAGACTATGCTTTTGGTCAAAAAGGACTGCAAGGCTTGCAAATACACCCGATTTTGAAGCTTCCCCTCTGGCAAATGAGCAAAGGATGAAATAATGTCCAGATCCAAATCCCTGCACTATTACATCCTTGTCCGCTTGCTGTTAGTACCGCTCATGCTGCTAACAATTACCACCGTTGTATTTTTATTGCTACGGGCGACCCCTGGCGACCCCGTGGATGCGGTGCTAGGAGTCCGCGCTCCCGAAAGTGTCAAACAAGAGTACCGCCTTCGATTGGGGCTACTAGATCCCTTGTGGCTGCAATACATTCGTTACCTAGGTAGCCTGCTGCGCTTAGATTTAGGAACTTCAATTACCAGCCAAGGCGAATTAGTTTGGGACACTATCAAGCAATATTTCCCGGCTACGGTAGAACTAGCAGTTTTTAGTATGGCGACGGCTTTATTAGTTGGTATTACAGTCGGCGTAATCTCCGCTTCTCGTCCCAACTCTTGGTTAGATGTAGGCGGGCGATTGTTTGGAATTATTACTTATGCCCTGCCTTTATTTTGGGTAGGAATGCTCGTACAATTAGTTTTTTCGGTACAACTAGGGTGGTTTCCATTAGGTTCGCGCTTTCCCCCATCAACAGTCGCTCCGGTGGGTTTTACCGGACTCTATACTGTCGATAGCTTACTTAATGGAGACTTAGGCAGCTTTTTTACAGCATTATACTACTTGTGTTTGCCTAGCCTAACTTTAGGCGTACTATTAAGCGGCATTTTTGAGCGGATTGTGCGCGTCAACCTCAAGCAAACCCTCCGCGCAGACTATATAGAAGCTGCCCGTGCTAGAGGCATCTCCGAACGGCAAATTTTACTAGGTCACGCCCTAAAAAATGCTCTAATTCCAGTAATTACAATTTTGGGCTTAACCTTCGCGTCTTTACTAGGGGGAGCGGTGCTAACTGAAGTTACCTTTTCTTGGCCAGGACTTGCAAATCGACTTTACGAAGCAATTTCCTTACGGGATTACCCTACAGTGCAAGGAATATTAGTATTTTTTGCCACAATAGTAGTGCTTGCGAGTATTGCCATCGATATTCTCAATGCCTACATCGATCCCCGGATTCGCTACTAATTAGGCTAATTCGCCAAGTCCCTCCTACACCGATAATCGCTGAATGCGATAAACTCAAAGTACGAGCAGCCAAGTCTTGATTGCTCGTGAAAACTTCTTAGAAATAGTGTTTCAGGAAGTGGGTATCTGCCCACTTTTTTTGTGTCCTAAAATGGCTCACCCCTTAGTTCCCCAAATTATCGAATTGGCGACACCAGTAGCAGCAGAACTGCAACTGGAATTAGTTGGAGTGGTTTTTCACACTAATCAAAACCCGCCCGTACTAAGAATAGATATTCGCAATCCCCAGCAAGATACCGGGTTAAATGACTGCGAACGGATGAGTCGGGCAATAGAAGCAACTTTAGACGAGACAAATATTATTCCCGATGCCTATGTATTAGAAATATCTAGCCCTGGGATTTCCAGAGAATTAACTAGTGATCGCGAATTTATATCATTTAAAGGTTTTTCTGTCATTGTCAGCGCCGCAAGTCCCCACAAAGGACAACAAGAGTGGACGGGGCTGCTGATTCGCCGAGACGATACGGCAATTTATCTAAATATCAAAGGTCGAGAAGTCGCCATTCCTCGTTCTCTAGTCACTAAAGTGCAACTAAACGAGCGTCGTTAACCACTAAAAATTTGTCCCCTATATGAGGTTTTCCCATGTCAATGGTTAGTATTCCCGGACTCAAAGACTTGATTGAAAATATCAGTCGCGAACAAAATTTACCCAAGCATTCCGTCCAAGAAGCCTTAAGAGAAGCCTTAATTAAAGGCTACGAACGCTATCGCCGCGCTCAAAACTTTGATAAACGTACTTTTGATGAAGAATACTTTGACAATTTTGAAGTAGAACTTGATGTCGAGTACGGCGGCTTCCGCGTTTTGGCGACCAAAACCATCGCCGAAGAAGTCAGCGATCCCGACCACCAAATCGCCCTCAGTGACGTGCAAGAATTTGAAGCTGAAGCCCAGCTAGGTAACGAAGTAATTCTAGATGTTACCCCAGAGAAACTAGAATTTGGGCGCATGGCTGCGATGCAAACAAAACAAGTATTAGCCCAAAAATTGCGCGATCGCCAGCGCCAGATGATTCAAGAGGAATTTCAAGATCTTGAAGGCGCGGTACTCCAAGCTAGAGTGCTACGCTTTGAACGTCAATCAGTCATTATGGCAGTCAATAGCGGCTTTGGTCAGCCGGAAGTTGAAGCCGAGTTACCCAAACGCGAACAATTACCCAACGACAACTATCGCGCCAATGCTACATTCAAAGTCTTTCTCAAAAAAGTTAGCACTGGTCAGCAAAGAGGGCCGCAACTATTAGTTTCTCGCGCAGATGCGGGTTTGGTTGTGTATCTTTTTGATAACGAAGTCCCCGAAATAGAAGACGAAGTTGTCCGCATTGTCGCCGTAGCAAGAGAAGCCAACCCACCATCGCGTTATGTTGGACCCCGCACCAAAATTGCTGTCGATACTCTAGAGCGCGATGTCGATCCCGTCGGTGCTTGTATTGGCGCTAGAGGATCGCGGATTCAAGTCGTCGTCAATGAATTACGCGGTGAAAAAATCGACGTGATTCGTTGGTCTCCCGACCCTTCTACCTATATTTCCAACGCCCTCAGTCCCGCAAGAGTGGATGAAGTGCGGTTAATGAATACCGATAATCGTCAAACCCACGTCTTAGTCGCTGAAGATCAACTCAGTTTAGCGATCGGCAAAGAAGGTCAAAATGTCCGTTTAGCTGCCCGGTTGACAGGCTGGAAAATTGACATCAAAGACAGCGCTAAGTACGATCGCGAAGCAGAAGACGCTAAATTTGCCCTATTAGCCGCCCAATACCAAGCTCAAGCCGAGCAAGAGGAAGAATATGAATATGACGAAGACGAGCAATATCAAGAAGTTGCCGAAGTTGAGTCCACAGATATTACTGCTTGATAACTAAACAAGTCAAAACCAAGTATTATTGATACAATTTTCTTATCTATGGTCTTAGGGCATCCATGAAACCCAACTATCGCCGTTGTATTAGTTGCCGCCGCGTGGCGCTAAAACAAGAATTTTGGCGAATTATCCGCGTCAACCCCTCCGGACAGTTACAATTAGATCGAGGCATGGGGCGTTCGGCTTATCTTTGCCCGCAAGCGGACTGCTTGCAGGCGGCGCAAAAGAAAAATCGGTTAGGGCGAAGTCTTCGTACACCGATACCACTAAGCGTTTATGACACATTGTGGCAGCGCCTATAGTCACGCCCTGACTGACTCAGCCCCAAAAGCACAACTATTATTTTTTGTTAATGACACCAAGCATTTTGGCATCTCACCAACTGAATTACTTGTCAATAGATGTTAACTACTTTCAGAATAGGTTAGTGCCAAAATAGTAAAATGATAAGGTATTGGGATAATTTAACCTAAATAGGCAAGTTGACAGCAAATTTTTTTTAGTAGGCTAGTGCAAGAAAACAATAACAGCCATACATACACCATAAGTTCTCTAACATGGAAGCTACTGCCGCTATTAAGCAGTATTGGCTCCCTTCAAGAGAAGTATTGCCTAATAGCAGGTATGAAAGCGACTTCAGGAGGCGTTGCCCCAAGCAAAGCTATACCCCTACAAAATCTAGGGAGCTTGATGGAGTGCCTTGCAAACGATGAAAACATCTCTCTTTCTTGGTTGGAGGCACGGGCAAAAAAATGAACCGCAACCAATAACCCAGGACTTCAGTGAATGGAAACACTTGTCAAAAACTATGGCAGCCATTCAATTACAACTGTTAAGCAAAGAGGAAGAGTGGATGAACAACAGCAAAGTTAGAATTTACGATTTATCAAAGGAATTGAATTTGGATAACAAAGAGCTACTAGCCATTTGCGAACAGCTCGATATTAGTGTGAAGAGCCACAGCAGCACGATCTCAGAAGATGAAGCAGAACGTATTAGGACAGCAGCAGAAAAACAAATAAAACAAACCGTAGGTATAGCTCCCCAACGCAAAGAATCAACAGCTAGTTCAAAGGCAAACTTACAAATGTCCAACGTCACTAAACCAAAACCTGCTCCTAACAAACAACAAATTTTGGAAATTCGCAAACCCAAAGTAGAAACTGCTAGTAGTGAAGCTCCAGACCAGCAACCTACTTCTCCCGAATCCGAACTCAAAAACCCCCCCGCTCCCCGAACTAGCACCCCGCCCGTCGCCCCAACGCGACCCGTACAAGCACGCTCAGCACGCTTGAATGCCGAAGCTGGGGCAGACCAAGACCTATCAGAATCTGTAGATAATAGTACCGCCGCACCACCAAAGCAATTTGAACCACCGAGCAGACCATCTACGCCGAAAGTAGCTCAAACAGCTAACTTGTCGGCAAACGCTCCAGAGCGACCAGTTTTAAGAAAACATCAACAGCAAAACACCATCGAGGCAATGCCGGGAGGTGCTAGAACCGACGCACTGCCAGAGCGACCAACTCGACGCACTAGCCCTAGCCCAGTAGGAGCCAGAACCGAGCTAACGCCCAAAGGTCAACCAGGTGTAGAACTAAATAGACCTAGACCAATTAGGGGGAGTGAGGCAACTAGCCCCAAACCCATGCGTCCAAAAGCGACAGTAATTGGGGACGATATTGACCGCTCAGAAGACGATGATAGCGTTCGGCTGATTGATGAAACCGAAGAACTACTAAAACGCCCCAGCTTACCGCGTCCAGTCAAAGGTGGAGCGAAAAAATGGCAAGAAGAAGAAATCATTGATGACGGACAAGATTCGGTCAAGTCGGGCAAGGCAGCAACAAAACTCAAGCGCCTCAAGCCAATTATCGACCTAGAAGACGAAGAAGACTTAGACGACGCTCTCGACCTAGATGCGCCAGTACAAGTTAGCCTCTCCGTTGCTCGTCCACCTAAACAAAAGTCGGCCCGTGTAAGTTCGCCCGCAGGCAGCCCGGTCACAATTACCGCCGCCGCCCTAAGAACTAAAAAGGCTAACTCCTCTCGCAGCGACAATCGCCGTCGCCATGAGCCAGAAGTAAAACAAGAACGTCCAGAAAAGATTATAGTTACAGGCAATTTGACCGTCCAAGAACTAGCTCAAGAACTTTCAGTTCCTGATACCGATATCGTCAAAATATTGTTTATCAAAGGGATGGCGGTCAATATCACCCAAAACTTGGATATTCCAACAATTACGATGGTGGCGAGTGAATTAGGCACAGAAGTAGAAACTCAAGCGCCAGAAGCCGAAGCTCGTAAAGTTACAGAAATGGTAGAAGCAGAGGACTTAGACTACCTCCAGCGTCGTCCGCCAGTCGTCACGATTATGGGTCACGTAGACCACGGCAAAACTACTTTATTAGACTCAATTCGCAAAACTAAAGTAGCTCAAGGCGAAGCTGGGGGAATTACCCAACACATCGGTGCTTACCATGTTGAAGTAGACCACGACGGCAAGAAAATGCCGATTGTTTTCCTAGATACTCCCGGTCACGAAGCTTTTACAGCTATGCGGGCGCGAGGGGCTAGAGTAACAGACATCGCGGTGCTAGTAGTAGCTGCCGACGACGGCGTACGTCCGCAAACTATTGAAGCAATTAGCCACGCTCAAGCGGCGAAAGTGCCAATTGTTGTAGCAATCAACAAAATTGACAAAGAAGGCGCTCAACCAGACCGCGTTAAGCAAGAACTAACTCAGTTCAACTTGACACCGGAAGAATGGGGCGGCGATACAGTCATGACTGCCGTTAGTGCGATTAAAGGCGAGAATTTAGACACTTTATTAGAGATGATCTTGCTAGTGGCAGAAGTCGAAGAACTTTCTGCTAACCCCGATCGCTTGGCGAAAGGTACGGTAATTGAAGCTCATTTAGATAAAGCTAAAGGCTCAGTGGCGACGCTGTTAGTGCAAAACGGGACATTGAGAGTAGGTGATGTTTTAGTCGCAGGTTCCGCCTTCGGTAAAGTCCGAGCGATGGTCGATGACCGAGGTAGACGAGTAGATGCGGCGAGTCCCTCTTTTGCCGTCGAAGTATTGGGATTAAGTGAAGTCCCGGCGGCAGGCGATGAATTTGACGTATTTGAAAGCGAAAAAGAAGCAAGAGCGATCGCTGGAGTGAGAGCCGACAAACAACGGCAATCGCGCTTGATGCAAGGACGAGCTACTTTGACTACCCTTTCGGCTCAAGCTCAAGAAGGCGAACTTAAAGAACTCAACTTAATTGTCAAAGCCGATGTCCAAGGCTCTTTAGAGGCAATTATTGGCTCCCTCAAACAACTGCCACAAAACGAAGTTCAAATTCGCTTGCTCTTAGCGGCTCCTGGAGAAATTACTGAGACAGATATCGATTTAGCGGCAGCTAGTAACGCGGTAATTGTTGGCTTTAATACTACTCTTGCTAGTGGCGCTAGACAAGCGGCAGATGAGGCGGGCGTTGATGTCCGCGAATACAACATCATTTACAAACTATTAGAAGACATCCAAGGCGCTTTGGAAGGTCTGCTAGAACCGGAGCTTGTAGAAGAATCCCTCGGTCAAACGGAAGTACGTGCTGTATTTACTGTTGGACGGGGCGCGGTTGCTGGTTGTTATGTTTTATCCGGTAAGCTGGTACGCAACTGCAAAGTGCGCGTCAATAGAAACGGTAAAGTTGTATTTGAGGGCGCACTTGATTCCCTTAAGCGGATGAAGGAAGATGTGCGTGAAGTCAATGCTGGGTACGAATGCGGTATTGGCATTGATAAATTCAACGACTGGGTAGAAGGTGACATAATTGATGCCTATCAAATGGTAACTAAGCGCCGGACGCTGACCATGGTCGCTGCGGCGGCTAGTAAGTAAGTTTCACATTCATAATTCTAGGGTTATGAATGTGAAAAAGTAGAGAATTAGATTGAAGTATTTAATTTTCTACTTTTGCCCCAATTAATTACAAAATGCGAAAACTGAGGACTAAAAATATATGGCTCGTTTTCTAAATGCTACCGATCGCCAAGCAACGGAACCACCCCACATTTGGGAGCGACTAAAATCTGCGATCGCTTCTAGCTCGGGTTTTCAACGTTGGCAAGTAGAACGTCACAGCTTTGACCATCAACTCCAGTCTCTAAGCTTAGATCATCAAGTGCGTAGCTATTTGCGCGAAACTCTGGAAACTCTAGCTTACTAAAGCTAAAGTTCAAAACTAACAGGCAAAGTTCTAAAGGTGAGAACTTTGCCTATTTTAATTAACTAACCTGTAATTTCTAGAACCAAGCAATATTTTAACTCTTGGCGAAGCTAAAACATTGCCTAACTAAATTATAAAATGTGGAAATAGCATACGTTAATTAGATTTAAGCAAGAACCTAAATAAGTAAATTTTTGATTATTAAAAGTTAATAAACTAGATAGTAAAAATCATGGGTTTTTATAGTTAGAATACGAACTAACGAAAATTTACCAAAATATATCAATAGCTCTGCTTCTTGATTTCGTGACTGTAAAGATGTCAACTGTTAGGCAACGAAAGATGGATGAATTAGAATCTACTAAAAATAGAGATGAAACTAAAACAGAGCAGATTATTATTGAAAATAAATTTATAGCGATCGCCGAGCGGGAAACTGAAGCCCAAAGTCAAATAGGAACAACACCATCAAAATCAAAGCTAAAATGGCTGGGAATTTTAGCAGCGCTTTTGATAATTGGTGGGATTGGTTTGGGATGGCGATGGTGGAATAGCAAGTCAACCCAAGAAGCCGCACCACCCCCAGGAATTCCAGTAAGAGTAGATACGGTAGAATCGGGAACAATCTCCGAAAGCTCCGATTATGTAGCCAGCATCCAGTCGCGCAAATCCATAACCCTCCAGCCCCAAATCAACGGTAGAGTAGAGCAAATTTTTGTTCAACCAGGGGCATTTGTGCAAGCAGGAACGCCGATTATGCAAATAAATCGTGCCGAACAACAAGCTGCCGTCAAAAGTGCGTCCGCCGCCGCCAATTCTAATCGAGCAGCGATCGAAAACGCCAGAGCTACACTGACATCCTTACAAGCAGAAAGGCAATCTAGCCTGTCTAGTTTGAGCTTCAACCAGCAACAATACAACCGCTATCGCAACCTTTACCAGCAAGGTGCTGTAACTAGGCAGCAACTAGAAGAAAATACCGATGGGTTGCGAGGGGCGCAAGCAAGTTTAGCCCAAATTGATGCCCGAATTAAAGCCCAACAAGCAGCGATTTCTCAAGCTCAACAAACCTTAGAGCAATCTTTAGCAGAGGTCAACGAGCAACAAGTCCAACTCCAGTATTATCGAGTCACCGCTCCCTTTAGTGGCACTGTGGGCAACATTCCCATCAAAATAGGCGACCAAGTTACGCCTGCAACAAACTTAGCCAATTTGACAGAAAATCAAAATCTAGAAGTCAATATTTCAGTTCCCATCGAACGCGCGCCAGATTTGCAGGTGGGAATGCCTGTAGAATTGCTCAATGCTCAAAACGAAGTTATAGGTAGAAGTCGAATATCGTTTATTTCTCCTAGCGTCAACAATGAAACCCAATCGGTGCTAGTTAAATCGCTATACGAAAATAGTAATGGGCAATTGCGATCGCAGCAGTTTAGCCGCGCTAGAATAATTTGGGACAGACGACCAGGGGTATTAGTGCCAACTACGGCAATATCTCGTGTAGCTGGGCAAGATTTTGTCTTTGTCGCCGAACCTAAGCAAAACTTGCAAATGGTAGCAAGGCAACAGCCAGTAAAATTAGGCGCAATTCAAGGCAACAGTTATCAAGTTATTGAAGGATTGAAAGCTGGAGAAGAAGTAGTCACTTCTGGTATTCAAAAGCTGTCTAATGGCGCACCCATTGTCCCTGAGCCTTAAAGCAAGGAGAAGATACTCGCAAATTTGATTGAGTAGTTCCTCTCGCTAATACCCCTTACCTATTGCTTATGTTTGTTGATTTTTTCATCAAGCGACCGATTTTTGCTACTGTCTGCTCTCTCATCATCATTTTGGTAGGGGCAGTGAGTATAGTAACCCTACCAATCGAAAACTATCCAGATGTCGCACCCACTACGATTACCGTAACTTCCAACTATACGGGAGCCAGTGCGGAAGTCGTAGAAAGTGCGGTAACAACAGTTCTAGAAAGGCAAATCAACGGTGTTGAGGGGATGGAATATCTGACCTCCACCAGCACCAGCGATGGTGTAAGCACCGTAACGGTTACGTTTGAGCAAGGACGAGATAAAGATATAGCCGCCGTTGACGTGCAAAACCGCGTATCGATTGCCTCTCCTCAACTACCAGCATCAGTAAATCAAACGGGAGTCACCGTTGCTAAAGATTCCGGCAATATTCTTCTAGGAATTGGGCTATTTGCTAAAGAAGGAGAGTATGACAACTTATTTATTAGTAATTATGCCGACTTGTATTTAGTCGATGCGATAAAACGGTTGCCGGGAGTAGGCAATGTCCAAATTTTCGGCGAACGACGGTATGCTATGCGGCTGTGGCTAGATCCAAGTCGGCTGGCAAGTCGCAGCTTGACGACTCAAGATGTAGTCAATGCTTTAGAAGAGCAGAATTTACAGGTAGGGGCGGGGCAAATCGGTCAGCAACCAGCGCCAAAAGGACAACAGTATCAAATTAACTTGCAAGCAGTTAGCCGCCTCAAAGATCCCGCAGAATTTGGCAATATAGTGCTTAAAACTGGTAGTGATGGCACTTTAGTTAAGCTCCAAGATGTGGGACGGGCAGAATTGGGTGCGCAAAGTTACAACGGCTTTTTACGCTTTAGCGGTCAAGAAGCCGTCGGACTAGGCATCGGTCAACTTGTAGGTAGCAACGCCTTGGATATAGCACGAGAAGTGAAAGCCGAAATGCAAAGATTGTCGCGCAACTTCCCCCCTGGGCTTTCCTATCAAGTTGCTTTTGATACTACAGAAGCGGTAGAAGAATCGGTAAAAGAAGTATTGATTACGCTGGCGATCGCAATTCTCCTAGTTGTTTTAGTAATTTATCTATTCTTGCAAGACTGGCGCAGTACCTTGATTCCGTCGGTGACAATTCCTGTGTCTTTGATCGGTACTTTTGCCTTTATCAAGGTTTTTGGTTTTTCCATCAACAGCTTGACATTGTTTGGTCTGATTCTGGCAACGGGGTTAGTCGTAGATGATGGGATTATCGTTATTGAAAATATCACCCGGCTAATTGAAGAAAAAGGCATGAACCCCGTGCAAGCAGCTTCCGAAGCGATGGCGGAAGTAACGGGGGCAGTAATTGCCACTTCTTTGGTACTAATGGCGGTTTTCGTCCCCGTCGCCTTTTTTCCTGGAGTCACCGGGAAGTTGTACCAACAATTTGCCTTGACGATCGCTTTTTCGATTGTTTTATCTACTTTTAATGCTTTAACTCTTACTCCTGCCTTGGCTGCTGTTTTATTAGGGCAAACACCAAAGCCGAATAACTTCTCTCTTGAAAAGGTTGGGGGAGGGAGACCACTCCCCCCAACTTTTCGCTTTTTCAATAGCATCAACTGGGTACTGGAAAAAACACGCCGGGGTTACGCGCATTCGTTGAGGCTGATTACCCGCTTCAAAGGTTGGGTCATGCTGGCATTTGTGGGCTTACTGGGGGCAACGTTCTTTTTATTCCAAATCGTTCCTAGTGGATTTGTCCCCGATGAAGATCAAGGCTTTTTTGCAACCATCATCCAAGCCCCCGAAGGTGTATCCCTGGAGTACACCAGCGACATCATGGCACAAGTAGAAGAGAAACTACTAGCAGTCCCAGAAGTTACGGGTACTTTCGCCGTTGGTAGTTTTAGTTTTGGCGGCGGTGGTGCTAATGTGGGGACAATTTTTACTACGCTCAAAACTTGGTCGCAAAGAGAGCGATCGGTAGAAGATATTATTACTGAATTAACAGGTCCATTTCTAAGTATTCCTGGGGCGATCGTTTTGCCAATTAATCCCCCACCCGTACAAGTTGGTAGTAGTTTGGGTGGCTTTGATTTTCAACTCCAAGATCGTGGCAATGCAGGTTTAGTAACTCTTGCTCAAGCCACGCAAGAGCTAGTAGGCAAAGCAAATACAACGGGCAAACTTGTCCGCGTCAATAGTACGTTTGCCATCAATGCACCGCAGTTACTTATAGAAGTAGATCGCAACCGCGCCAAAGCATTGCAAGTTTCCTTGGAAGATGTATTTAATACCTTACAAACATTTTTAGGATCTTCTTATGTAAATGACTTTAACTTGTTTGAACGCACCTATCGCGTTTACGTACAAGCCGACGAGCAATTTCGCTCTAAACCAGAAGATATAAATTTGCTGTATGTGCGGAGTCAAAACCCAGAAAATCCCCAAATGATCCCTCTGAGCAACTTAGTTAAAGTTACTCCTACAGTTGGACCTCAAATCATCAACCATTACAACCTGTTTCGCTCTACGCAAATTACTGGTTCCCCTGCGCCCGGTTCTAGTTCCGGTCAAGCGATCGCCACAATGGAGCAGTTAGCGGCACAAAACTTACCTACAGGGATGGATTATAGTTGGTCGGGTTCGTCTTTAGAAGAGATTAAGTCTGGTGGACTTGCACCTTTAATTTTTGGTTTGGGTTTTGTATTTGTATTTTTAGTTTTAGCTGCTCAGTACGAAAGCTATTTCGATCCGTTGATTATTCTCATGGCTGTACCGTTAGCGATTTTAGGCGCATTATTGGCGCAGTTGCTCCGTGGTTTGCCCAATGATATCTACTGCCAAATTGGTTTAGTCATGCTGATTGGTTTGGCTAGTAAAAATTCAATTTTGATTGTTGAATTTGCAAATCAATTGCGAGACAAGGGTTATTCCATCACTAAAGCGGCAGTGGAAGCGGCTCAAGAGCGTTTGCGCCCTATTTTGATGACGGCGCTATCGTTTATATTTGGTATTTTCCCTTTAGTTATAGCTGATGGTGCGGGGGCAGGAGCGCGTCGATCTTTGGGTACGGCGGTGTTTGGTGGAATGGTTGTTTCTACTTTCCTCAGTTTATTTATTGTTCCAGTGTTGTACATTATTGTTGGTACGCTCCGCAGTCGCTGGCAGAAGCGACATCAGCCTAATTTACAACTCCAGCAAGCAAAAAGTCAGCCTAGTTCCAAAGTTTGATGATTGCCAAAGTCTCAAAAATTTAAAGAGTAACAAAAAAAGCTAGAGCGTAGACAGCATAAAACAGGTGTGTGATTTGTGTGGAAGGCAAGAACGCACGCCCGCAATATTATTTAGCTCAATACATCATCGCAAGACCTTGGGCTAATTTAAGTCATTACGATCTCGATTGGCTGCACCTATTAATTACATTCTTGAAACGAAATTGCGATCGCCAGGATTGAAATTGCTCCGCTACAAGATTTTTTTGCTTAATAGCGATATCTGACATCACTGATTAAAATAGCGCAGGCAAGAATCAAAACATCGATAGGAGAGATGCGGAGGCAATATTCTCACGCTCCCACCCTCCTGAATTGAGAATTATTGACAACAATTTTCCGATAACCTAAACTAATCGTACCAAATCATTTTGCGAGGAAAAGAGATGGCTTGGAGTCGCCGTCATTTAATTATTTTGATTTTTGGATCAAAATATGCTGGCTCTTTAATGCAAAAATTTATTGTTAATTGAGCATTCGCGCTCGAAAGAGCATTTTGTTGCACGTCAAATCTTGACTCAATGGTGCTGAATCGATAGTCCGAGCAAGCAGGCAGTTCTCTGGTCTTAGTTAATTATTAGTGTGGTTGAGGTAAATTATGAACTTAGGAAAGGTAAAACTCCGGGTAAGGGTAGGCGCTTATGTTCTTTCCGATGCCGCAGGAGTGGCGATCGTTGCACCGGAGCGTGCCGCAGAAGCAGTCTCAGGGCAGGGAAATACTTGCCAATACTGAGATTCCGGCTCTGATGCCCGATCGCTCACCAGTCCTGAAGATAGTCCAAGGTGGTGAAGGTGGTGAAGCAGGGACCAACTTTCAAGGATAAACTTAGTGGCACGCAACTGTTAAAGGCCTTGCGAAATGGTGGCTATGTTATTTACTTCAGACACGCCCAAACTGAAAAAGATTACGCCGATCAAGTCTCAGCAAAAATGGGAGATTGTTCTACTCAACGGATGCTAAGTGAAGTTGGCTGGCAGCAGTCACGGACGATTGGTCAGGCATTTCAAACGTTGAAGATTCCCGTGGGTCAAGTTTTCTCCAGCGAGTATTGTCGTGCCTGGCAGACAGCAGATATAGCGTTTGGTCGCTTTGAAAAGAGAGCATCTCTAAACTTTCCACCATCTGAAGATTATACTGAGGCGCAGAAAGCTCAGATGCGGACTGCGGTGATGCCATTCCTTACTACCATGCCTGCTAATGGGACCAACGTAGTCGTTGTACGTCATGATGACTTATTTGATGCGGCAACGGGAATTTATCCAGGGCCTCAAGGCGTTGCCTATATTGTGAAGCCAGATGGCAAGGGTAAGTTTGAAATCGTTGCCAACGTGCTACCTGAAGAATGGTCAAAATTGGCTCGTTAGCAGGGTTGAAAGCTTACTAATAGATTCGGCTCAACTGGACAATCATAGACGATGCCACTCTAAACTGCTCCGGCTGTTAAGGTGGCAACCTATTCCCCCGATTTAACGTATCGCCATGATTCTGTATATTGACAATATTCTCACTTCTACAGAGCTAGAAACTGCGATCGCTAAATTAGAAACGGCAAAGTTCATTGATGGCAAAGCTACGGCTGGCTGGCACGCTCGCTTGGTCAAAAATAATAGCCAGCTTCCCCAAGGGTCAACCGCCCTTGAGATCGTTCGAGATATCATCAATGTGGCTTTACAGAGGCACGTTCTATTTCAAATGGCAGTGCGCCCCCACATTATTCGTCCAATAACCATTAGCCGCTATGATATCGGCCTGACCTATGGCACTCACGTTGATAATGCTGTGATGCACGATCCCTTGATGCGATCGGATGTGTCGATGACATTATTTCTCAGCGATCCTGCTAGTTATGAGGGCGGAGAACTGATAATTGAAAGCACCCAAGGTGAGGCAGGGTTTAAGTTGCCTGCCGGAGCGGCTATAGTCTACCCTTCATCAACGTTGCACCGCGTGGAAGCCATTACTAAAGGTGTGCGCCTAGGGGCGGTGACATGGATTCAGAGTATAGTGCGCGATCCTCAGCAGCGCGAGATTTTATTTGATCTAGATACAGCCCGCCAAATGTTGTTTGAGGCTTCCGGCAAAACCCCTGCATTCGATCTAATTTCTAAAAGCCATGCCAATTTATTACGCCAGTGGATGGAGCTTTGATATAGAAACCCAGCGCTTAATGTCTATCCGAATCAATCAGAACTAAGAGGATGTTTGAGAAGTAAGAAAGCCCTCGAAACGATAGCCTGTCAATAGCAAATTATCTGACAGGTTTTGAGAGCTATGAGTTTATCGTATCCGAGTAACTTGACTCCAGACCAATGGGAACTTCTAGCAAGTCTGATTCCGGTAGCAAAAGCTGGCGGTCGTCCTCGTAATGTCAATATGCAAGCGGTGGTCAATGCCATTCTTTACATCCTCTGTGCTGGTTGTGCGGGCGCGGATGTTGCCATCGGACTTTCCCTGCTGGCAAACGGTTTACCACTACTTCCGGGCTTGGCGCATTGACGGCACTTGGGAACGCATCAACCATAAACTCTATCAATGGGTGCGAGTGAGCGAAGATCGAGACGCTTCTCCCAGCGCTGCTATTTTAGATAGCCAATCGGTAAAGACAGCGACTCCTGTTGCCCTTGAGGTCGGTTACGACGCGGCTAAACAAGTGAAGGGACGCAAGCGTCATTTATTAGTGGATACGTTGGGGTTGGTGCTGGTAGTGGTGGTAACCGCCGCCAGCGTCCCCGAACGAGCAGGAGCCAAACTTGTTTTCGCACGACTTGAACAAGTGCGACAGTGGGTGCATCGGCTGGTACTCATCTGGGTCGATGGTGGCTACCAAGGACAAGATTTCATGCACTTCGTGATGGATACTCATCGTTGGATTATTGAGCCAGCGCTGCGCAAAAATCCTGTCAAAGGCTTCGTGCCTATTCCTCAACGATGGAAAGTAGAACGCACTTTTGGCTGGTTTAATTGGTGCAGGCGATTGAGTAAAGATTGTGAAATCTTGCCGCAAACCTCAGAAGCGTTTATCTATAGCAATCCTAGATGAGCCGTGGAAAGACGGCATACTCAAATAACTTTGGGAAATTAAAGGTTTGACCGTGAGTTACAAGTTCAAACAGTAGTTTGACAAGTGAGAATGAGCCACACAGGTGATAGAACTCTCGTAGGAATTGTTTAGCCTGTAACCAAACATCTAAGAGCAGGATTTTGTTCTGGAGCATTAGGGGCAAACCGACGACAAGTGAGTTGCCAGAACTGTGGTTCGTGTATTAAATGTCAAGTGTTTTGCGTGTCGTGACAGATTATTGTCGGGTAGTTGACGCGAAAAGGAAGTTCAGATCGAAACGACAAGTACAGATCGCTTGCGAATAGAAACAAAAAAATAGAGCGATTAGGATGATAGAGAATTGTTCAAGCGCTCGGTAGCAGCCTGACGACGGTAGCTA
>NZ_JBYCCV010000012.1:0-77794 GCF_057473825.1 Aliterella sp. E5.1 | reverse complement strand
TTACTTCAATTGGATTTGGCAGCATAGTCGGTTCAAGTCCACTGCCGCACAACGAGCAGGATTAACCTCTCGACCATGGACTTGGAATGATATCGTGACCTATCCCACAATAATCTGACGCACTACCAAAGAGTCTTTGTACCTATATGTATATTCCAATATTTTTTAAGTGACAATAAACGATGTTGTCCATCAATGACAACTCTAGATACACCCTTATGCAGTTCTAAATTGACCCATTTTTCAATTTGTCTTCCTTGACTTGTTACATAAGAAAAATCCCAAAATTCTTTTTGCTCATCAGAACTAGGCAGGAGAACGACAACTAAAGAATTAAAAAATCTAATACCACTTTTAGACAAATATGTGAATAACTCTGTTTCTGCTCTTTTATCATCTAGTTGGCGTTGGACTCTTTCAGAAAATCCCCATTTTCCTTGGAGGTCACGCGCAAATCTAATATTTTCTGCGGCATCGTTATGGTCAAGGGTTGTTAAAAAATAGCGGACTTCCCCAAAAGTCCCTGTAATTGCTTTGTATTCAATAATTTCTGGTGATTGATTGTCTAGTTCCATCATTAATTCCTTTAGCTTCTTTGTGTGTTAAATTTAGGCTGGCAAAGCTGAATTAGTAGACTTTCTAGTTCTCTAGCTATGTTTTCATGACAAGGAAAGCATATAAATAAAAACTCATTTTGAGGTCTTGTCTGTCCATACCTTGCAAAAAAGCCATTATCGCTTTCTAAATGCTGCATAAACCGTTTTTGTAGATTAGTAGCATATCCAATATAATCTGGAGTTTGTAAAATACTACAAGTCAATAGTAGTTTTCTAAGAGTACGTCTATCTTTTGGCAGAGATACATTGCTAATAAACTTAGTCATATTGTCTGATAAAACAACTGGTTCTCCACATAAGTCTATAGTAAATTTTGTTCCTGCCTTGTCTTCTAAGAAAAGTGTATTAAATACAGTATTACTAATACGCTCATTTATACTTTCAAGCAAACCATCTTCCGAGAAATCAAAGGCATGGTAAAAAGCATATATACCTGGTCTACTAGGTATATCGTATAGGGCTGAGATAGTAGCTGTAGCAACTAAAAAATTCCTGAAGAATTCTTCATGTATGGTTTCTTGCATTACTATTTAATGATATTTATATAAATCTACTTAAGTCAAACTCAGTTTTTAATGGTTGATTTTTCTCAAAGCTTAAAAACAATAAAACTCTTTCTAAATGATCTACTGAGCCGCGCAACTCCTCTTGTAAAACCTCAAGTCCACCGTTAGCATATTCCTCAAGAATATTAATGCGTTCATTATCACAATCTTCACTATTAGCTAAAATTTCTTTGTCGTGAGATTCAGAGATTGCTATCAGCTTTATTATAAACTCATAACCCTTGCTAATAAAATGCTCTTGCGGAATTGGATCTGGATCTCCTTTTGATATTTCTTTTAATGGTACTCGCTTCTTGCGTTTTGCTCCTAAAGCGGCTGCAAATACAATTAAATCTGCATAAGTATTGAAGGAGTTAGTTGTATTATCCTCTGACGCTATTAATAGTTTTACTAAAGTAGCTTTGTCTTTAGCAATTTTAATTCTGTTTAGAGCCATGATTCTAGTATCTATTTTTTGAATTGTGCTAACAAATATAGTAGGCGATCGCACTCCACACCTAAACGAACAAATCATCTACCGCCATTACCCACCCCGGCAAAGCGGGTTTAGCTTCCGCCATATCGCCACGATGATCTATCTGCGGTTGTTCGGGATTATTAGCACGATACACTCTAACAGCTTCTTCTTTCAAAACATCTACATCCCACACAACTAAAGTACCTGCGACAAAATAATCTTGACGCTTAGAATCCATTGCTTTTTCTATAGTGGCTTGGGTTCTTGTATTCATAATTTTTACAGCAGTTAATAGCCCCATTATCCTTAGTTTAACTGCGTTTCCAGGCTTATTTATCCCAAAGGTGCGATCGCCTATCTACCGAAATACGCCACTTGCATAGCATTTAACGCGACTAAATTGGGCAATAACGCAGAACCATTAACTGATTAGCATTTAAAGTTTCTAGTGCATAAGCACGACCGCTAGTATCGCTAAACTCAACTTCAAATACTTCAGGCTCGTATTCTTCAACTATAGTGCCAACTTGACCCTGGTATAAGCCTACTTCTGGTACATTTTCAAGTAAGGCGACTACATCCAGTAACTTGATTTTTTTATTCATTTTAAACCCTATCAACTTTAGAGAATATAACAAGTAACTAATCGGGCAAAATTTTCACTATGTTTAACAATCCATACACTATGAATTGTGGCTTGCTGCTGCGCTCTAACCATTGTAAAATCAACTACATATTTTTGACCATATTGGTTAGACTTATCAATAATTGCTTCATTAACTTGTATTGCTTCAAGTAGTGTTAACCTTAATTCCTCAAAGTTTTCTAAACTTATTCCTAATGCAGCTTTAAATACACGGGCTTTGTGCTGACCATCTGGATGTTCAGGATTTAAGCAATAATCTGAGAGCTTTTTTCTATCGATGATAGCAAGCTCTGGATTAGGAAGCTTCATACTTATTAAAAAATTTGTTTTGCGATCGCATCAGTCACTTTACTATATTCTTAGCCGAACATTTGAAAAATTAGCGATCGCATTTCCCCAATAATCTCCTCATTATCCTTAGTTTAACTGCGCTTCCAGGCTTCTTATTCAAAGGTGCGATCGCGCTAAACTTTCGTTTGCTGACGAACAAAGCCGCCAACTTCCCCTAAAGTGTACAAAGGTCTACCCTTAACTTCTTCATAAATCCGCCCAATATATTCGCCCAAAATCCCAATACAAACTAGCTGCACCGCGCCAATAAAAAATGTTGCCATCAAAACCATTGTGAACCCAGTTAAAGGCGAATTAGGTACAAAAATCCGCCAATACAAAACTAATAAAGCCATTAAAATAGATGCGATCGCTGCCAGTAATCCAACGTAAGTAGAAATGCGCAATGGTACTGTAGAAAATGATACTAAGCCGCTAATTGCCAAAGCTAAAGATTTACGGAAAGTATACTTAACTTCTCCTGCAAACCGAGGATCGCGCTCGAATCGAATTGCAGTTTGACGAAAACCAACCCACGATCGCAATCCCCTAATGTAACGGTTGCGTTCTGGCATCGCATTTAGAACTTCTACAACCTGTCGATCTAGCAAACAAAAATCCCCTGTATCTGTGGGAATGTCTACATCCGCAAGCTGCTTGAGCAATCGATAGAAACCGTAAGCAGTAAAACGCTTAAACCAGCTTTCTTGGCGGCGTTGGGTGCGTTGAGCATAAACTACTTGATAACCTTGCCGCCACTTTTCTACCATATCGGGGATAAGTTCGGGGGGATCTTGTAAGTCTGCATCCAAAATAACAACAATTTGTCCCCTGGCAAAGTTTAAACCCGCAGTCACAGCAATTTGGTGTCCAAAATTACGTGCCAAACTGAGATAGCAAACGCGAGAATCTTTATTGTGCAGGTCGCGTAGTAGATGCAAAGAGCGATCGCGGCTACCATCATTAATTAAAATTAATTCTACTGTCCCATCCATCCGCTCCATTACCGCACTCATACGGCGGTACATTTCAGAAATTGTTTCTTCTTCGTTATAAATTGGGATAATAAAAGAATATTTAGGAGCCATAATTTAACGTTCCTGCAAGTCTTGATTGCTTTCCTCTGATTTTTGCAAGGCTTGGGCTGCTTTACTCCGTAAGATACGACGGCGATACCATGTAGAGCCTCCCACTAGAATACCTGTAAGCGCCAACGCTCCTACCAAAGGGAAAACATCTCCCGTATGCAATGCCTTTAACCCCGAACTACCTAGGAGTACAAACGGTAAAACACTAGGAACTGTCCCAATAGCTGTACCTAGAAGATAATCTTTAAAGCTAATTGATGTCAGTCCTGCCGCAAAATTAACCAACCCATAGGGCATAATTGGGACTAACCGAATGGCAAACATATAAAACAACCCACCTTGGCGCACTTCTGCATCCATTGCTTGCCAACTTCCAGAAAGTCTTTTGGCGACAATTTCTCTGCCTACCGTCCGAGTAAAAGTAAAAGCAACAATTGCCGCGATAATCGCTGCTAAGCTAGTCCACAAAGTTCCCCATACCGCGCCAAAAACTGCTCCGCCTGTGAGATTGAGTACGGTTGAAGGTAAAATTAATACAGTTGCGATCGCATACAGCGCAATAAAAATAATTGGCGACCAAATACCTACAGATTTTAACCAAGCTTGAATTTGGGTGCTTTCTATTCCTCCAAGTAAGTAAATTACTCCACCAGTAGCCACAATACAGAGGATTGCGAGTAGTAAAATACCTATTTTCATTTTTGATATTTGATGCCGCAGCACCGACTCGTGACAAAATTTTTCAATTTTTAAAATAAATGTCGTCTTAGCTTTTGTCCAAAACCTTTTTCCCACCAAGGAGCGCAGTGCAGTAATTATTTCAACTTTCTAACTTACTTGCAATACCTTCGCATCCACCAGGAATTGTTGCTCTAGTTTTTTCTCCACCCCAAGCACAACAGTAATATCGCACAGATTCAGACATCCTTTGGACATCACTAAAATCGGCATCTTCAACTACTGCCCCAGTATATTCTCCAGTTTGATAGTTAGGCGGCTGTGAACGGCTGCGGGGACTAGCTACTTCCGCCTTGCCATAAAATAAGCGCGTTCCTTTAAAATCAGCCCCAACTAACTTAGCATCATACAAAATAGTCCGGGATAGATTCGTTTTAACTAGATCGCATTTACTCAAGTTAGCGCGAACCAAGTTAGCCTCGCTAAGGTCTGTCCAACGCAAATCTGTATTGGAAAGATCCGCCCCTGCCAGCATTACGCCTAAGTCAATTACCCGCACTCCATAGAGACGATCTTCGGCATAACCACCACTGCCGTTCAAAATCGCTCTACCCAAGCGTGCATCGCGCTGCAACGGTGTAAGCAACTTAGAACGAGATAAAAACCGAATAATTTTAGCTTTACCACTACCATCAACACTACTAAAAATAGCTGCGGTGCGTCCTTCCGCGATCGCTCTTTCTTGGGGCCAATCTTCTAGTAATCCTTGTTCGTCCAATACTAAGTCAGATACACCTTGAAAATAAGCGTCAATTGTTTGCTGCTGAGTAATTAAGTTTTGTTGTACAGTTAGCAAGTTTTGCTGAATAGTCAAGTCTTTAGAAATAACGTACTGTCGCCAAGCCACATAGACAGCAATGACAGCAATCAAGATTTGCCCCAAAGCCCCAAACCATTCAGCTAATGTCCCAAAGGCATCCCAGTTAATTTGTTCGCCCCAAGTATAGATTTGGTTGTTGATACCTGTGAAGTTAAATAAACCCACAATCGCGGCGGCAGCGCCCAAAAAAGCTACAAATAGTGATCGCTCTTGAGGCGATACCATTTCACTAACTACCGCTTGCAACCAAGGAAAAATCACCGCTCCTGAAAGGAGCAACGCGAGTAGCGTACCGACAATGCCAATTAAAAAGTTATTTACAGCTACGCCAATAATTACTAAAGTAATTGCAATTAAAGTTACAACGATTGCTCGTGGGCTACCCGTACGAAACTTTGCCAAATCTTGGTTAGTAGATCGCGATTGAGCTAAAGTAGCGAGATTCTGCGGCGATGATTGCAAGGATGACAAAGCAGCTAAGGCTTGTTGCGTTGCCAAATCTGCCGTACTGATGCCGAGATCGTCACCATTGCGATCGCTACTTGGCTTTTCTGGGTTAACAGAGGGATTAGGCTGAGAAGAATTTGAGTCAATCGTCATGCTTCTATTTTGACTGTGGGCTGATTCAAATAAAATAGTTTAAGCATTAACAATTTGTTAGGGGTTTTTAATTACCCCAATTTTAAGATGAAAGTACGGGAAACGTCAGAATTATCCAGGCAGCCTACTAAAGACTTTGCATGGTCTTTCTGGTTCACATTGCCAATTTATCCTTTTAGTCAACGGCAGACAATCCGCAAAGAAGTTGTAAAAGATACTATCTGGACTTTCGATCAGCTTCAAGGCATCTTTTATGTTGTCGTACCTATTCGCATGAGCGTCGTGAAGCTAGAGGAAGGTGGTTTGCTCATTTATGCGCCCGTTGCCCCAACTCCAGAGTGTATAGGGCTTGTCAATGAATTAGTTGCCGAATATGGTGACGTTAAATATATCATCCTGCCTACTACTTCTGGGGTAGAACATAAAGTATTTGTTGGTCCTTTCGCTAGATACTTTCGCAATGCCCAAGTATTTGTAGCACCCCAGCAGTGGAGCTTTCCGCTCAATCTTCCGCTTAGCTGGTTGGGTTTACCATCAAAAAGAACTCAGATACTTCCAGAAGATATTAGCAAAACTCCCTTTGCTAATGAGTTTGAATATGCCATTCTCGGCTCCATAGAACTTGGATTAGGTAGGTTTGCAGAAGTTGCTTTTTTTCACCGAAAATCGCGCACTTTGTTATTAACAGATACTATAGTTTCCGTACCAACAGAACCGCCTGCAATTGTCCAGTTAGATCCTTATCCTTTGCTATTTCATGCCAAAGACGAAGCTGCCAATCTAGTGGCAGATACTTACGCCAATCGTTGTAAAGGATGGCAGCGCATCTCTTTGTTTGCATTGTATTTCAGCCCTAGCGTTCTGGATGTGCCAGCCTGGAAAAAAATATTTAGCAATGCCTTGAAAGCAAAAGATCGCTCAAAAAAAGCTTATTTTGGTTTATTTCCTTTCCAATGGCAGCAAGGCTGGCAGCGATCTTTTGAGGTGTTGCGCGATCGCCAATTATTTGTCGCTCCAGTATTACAAACTCTAATTCTCAACCGCGCTCCCACTGAAACTATTGCTTGGGCGGATAAAGTAGCGAGTTGGGATTTTGAGCGCATTATTCCCTGTCACTTTGATTCGCCAATTGCTGCCCAACCCCAGCAATTTCGCCAAGCCTTTGCTTTTTTGGAACAGCCTAATGTTGTTACAAGCAGCTATTCCCTTCCAGAAGCAGACTTTAAGCTACTAAGAACCATTGATGCGGGTTTGCAAAAAAGTGGCATTGTCCCTCCCGCCGTTGACAAATTGTAGCGATCACAATTCCGGTGCAACATAAAAATTTAATAAACCATTGTCCTCAACAGCCAATGAAGAATAAATACCTATAAACTTGTATTTACTTAACAAAATTAACTAAACAGCATTTCACATTTAAGGTTTGAACTAAGTTTTAGTTGATTTCTCAATTAACTTAGCAACGATCGCAACTACTGCCTCCGGATCGATGGGTTTAGAAATATGGCTTTGAAATCCTGCCGCGATCGCACAATGGCGATCGAGTTCTCCAGCGTAGGCAGTTAGGGCTATGGCAGGGATTTGTCCGCCTTGGTCGAGGGATAAGGCACGAATTTGGCGCAGTAGCATATAACCATCCATTTGAGGCATCCCAATATCGCTGACGATTAAATCGGGAATAGATTGGGATATTGCTTGCAGCGCGTCAAGGCCAGAACTAGCAGTAGTAACGATCGCATTAGCTTGTTCTAAAACAAAAGCAATAAATTCTCGCGAATCTGCCTCATCATCTACCACTAAAATTTGTTTGCCGCTTAAATCGTTTTTGGCAAAGGACAACGGCGCGGGAATTAAGGGTTCACCCGATCGCACTAAGGGAATTTGAACGGTAAATGTTGCCCCTTGCCCAACACCCAGACTAACTGCCGCCACTGTTCCTCCGTGCATTTCGGTAATTTGGCGGGCGATCGCTAGTCCCAACCCCAATCCGCCAAACTTGCGGGTAATTGCTCCATCTTCTTGCCGGAAATGGTCGAATACATAAGGCAGAAAGTCTGAGGCAATTCCTTTACCCGTATCGGTAACTTGAATTTGGGCATAGTTACCTTCAGTCGCTAATTTAACAGTGACTTTTCCTCCTAGAGGCGTAAATTTCACTGCATTAGACAAAAGGTTCCAGACAACTTGCTGCAATCTCCCCGCATCTCCCATCGCTAGACCAACGCCAGGTACAATAATCCTCTCAATGGCAATTGATTTAGCTTCGGCAGCTAAGCTCACCGTTTCCAAGGCAGCAGCGATAACACTACCAAGATCGACGGGCATCACGTTTAAACTCATTTTGCCGCGCAAAATCCGCGAAATATCGAGCAAGTCATCAATTAGTTGCACTTGTAGCCGAGCATTGCGCTCGATTGTAGCGAGCGCATAGGTTGTTTTTACCGCATCGAGTTTTCCTTGCTGCAATAGTTTTGACCATCCCAAGATTGGATTGAGAGGCGATCTCAATTCGTGAGATAGTACCGCCAGAAACTCATCTTTAATTCGGTTGGCAGTTTCGGCGGCTTCTCGCGCGGCTTGTTCCCGTTGCAACAGTTGTTCTCTCTCTTGCTCGATGCGCTTTTGCCCTGTAACATTGCGAAAATAAATAGTAATTCCCTTTACCGCAGGGTAGGTACGGACTTCGTACCAGCGATTGTGGTCGGGGTAAAACGCTGTTAGGGACTCCGCCACGGGAGTTCTCATCACGCGGCGGTACATCTGCTCAAATTCGCTGCCATTTACACCAGGAAATTCTACCCAAATGTTTTTGCCAATCAAATCCCTAGAAGCGCGATCGAGTAAGTTTTCTCCCTGCGGATTAACGTAAGTAAACTGCCAATTGTCGTTTAAGGCAAAGAATGCGTCGGTAATACTTTCCAAAATATTCCGGCTATGTTCTTCGCTAGCTTGCAAAGCTTCTTCGGCTTGTTCGCGCTCTTTTTCTATCCGCTTGACTTCGCTAATATCTTTAAACAATATGGCAAGTTTTCGCTCCTTTGGCTGCCCGATGCGGAAGGCATAAACATCGAACCAACGATTCATCGCTTCGGCGCAATTCTCAAAGCGGAGAGATTCACCAGTTAGAGCAATTTTGCCGTAAATTTCAATCCAGAGATTTTCGATATTTGGTACTAGCTGACTTATGGTTTTACCTATCGGCTGTTGCAGTCCCGTTTGGTTCTCAAAGGCTGGATTGACTTCCAAAAAGCGGTAATCGTTTGGCGTGTCGTTCTCGTCAAATAGCACTTCTATAACGCAAAAGCCTTCATCAATCGACTCAAACAGCGTTCGATAGCGTTCTTCCGATTGGCGGAGGGCGGATTCTACGCGCTGGCGATCGCGGATAATGTCGGAGTCATTGGTTGTCTGTTCGCCCATAGTAAGCTGTAGCGAACTAGAAATTGCGTTTAAAGTTGTGATGACTGTATGAGGGGTTGTCCGATCGCCTTGGAATAAGGGTGTTGAATTTAGTTGCAACCATACCAATTCTCCGCTTGGCTTATAAAAGCCCATGACCGCATTACAACGTTTGCCCGATTTTAAAGCAGCGATCGCTGGATAATCTTCTGGTGCAATGGGAGAGCGATCGCGATAAATTAGGGGTGCATGAAAATTCGTGCCAATGAGTTGTTTGCCGCTGTAACCCAACAGTTGCTCTGCAATGCGATCGCAGGCGGCGATCGTACCATCTGTCAACTGGCAAATTATCCCAGTCTCGTTTTCAATGCCAACGGATTGCCTGTCATTAAGAGGGTTTTCTGCCCTAGAAAAAGTTGGATGTTCTTCATCCTGCATTGCCATGCACCACATTTTAGAGTCGGCTGAGTTTCTTCGCTAAATTATGGTGATATAACTGACCGATAAAAATGCCCGTATCATAAGAAAGCTCGGGTGAGGGGTAAAGTGCGATCGCCACAAATTTAATATCCTGCGAGCGCTCATCGAGCCGAACGCTATTAAATCAATAACACTACAGGAATGATTATTTTAGTATCTACCTATAGAAGTATATTTTATACTTTGATTAGCTATGTAATCTTCCACGGCATAGTCACTGCAAGAAATTCATTTACAATTTTTAGTTTGTAAGTATCAAAACTCCTTAATTGCGATCGTCAAACGAGCGTCAAAATAGCTAAAAAATAGTCATTGCGAGAGATTCACTTACAACTTTAAGTTTGCTTGCAAATCTGCAAAACCTTATACAGTAGACGGTTTTGAAAGAAGCTGGTGACAAGATTTGAACTTGCGACCGGCTGATTACAAATCAGCTGCTCTACCCCTGAGCTACACCAGCATGAAAATCTAATGTATCTAACTTATGACTTTTTGGCAAGCTGGCAGAAAAAAAGTGACTGAAGAACAAGCAAGCTTCAAAAATGTTTGGTAAGGTTTTAAGACAGTCCTTTTGTGACACAAGTGGGTAAACGAGCAATGGGTTCTCGCCCTGGGTCAAAAAAGACTCAAAAAACATTTACTCACCACAAGACAAGCATGGCAGCGTTGAAAGGACGAGATTTATTAAGCTTGGCAGATTTAACTGCCGATGAAGTACAGGAACTTTTGCAACTAGCAGCGCAGCTAAAATCTGGACAAGTAAATATTCGCTGCAACAAAGTTTTAGGATTACTTTTTTATAAAGCTTCTACCCGAACGCGGGTAAGTTTTTCTGTAGCCATGTATCAATTAGGCGGACAGGTAATCGATCTCAATCCAAATGTTACTCAAGTTAGTCGTGGCGAACCTGTAGAAGATACAGCAAGAGTTCTAGACCGTTATTTAGATATTTTGGCAATTCGGACTTTTGAGCAGCAACAATTAGAAACTTTTGCTAATTATGCCAAGATTCCGGTAATTAATGCTTTGACCGATTTAGGGCATCCTTGCCAAATTTTGGCGGATTTACTCACAATAAAAGAATGTTTTGGCGAACTTTCTGGGCGGACTTTGACTTATTTTGGTGATGGAAATAATGTCGCTCACTCGCTACTACTCGGCTGCGCTTTGGTAGGTATGAATGTAAGAATTGCTACGCCTAGCGAGTATAAACCAGACCCGACAATTGTTGAAAATGCCCGTGCGATCGCAGCAAATAAAACAGAAATAACTATTACTGAAGATCCGGTAACTGCCGCCAAAGGAGCAGATGTACTCTATACAGACGTTTGGGCAAGTATGGGGCAAGAATCGGAAGCTGTTGCGCGAATCCCATTATTTCAACCTTATCAAATCAACGAGCAATTATTAAGCGTTGCTGATCAGAGCGCGATCATTTTACACTGTTTGCCAGCCCATCGCGGAGAAGAAATTACTCACGAAGTAATGGAAGGTCCGCAATCAAAAATTTGGGATCAAGCAGAAAATCGGATGCACGCTCAAAAAGCATTACTTGCAAGTTTATTGGGTGCAGATTAGTAAGAATTTCTGGAAAAAATATAACTTTTTTTTTGATTATTTTGTCAGCAAGGGCATTTTTGTAGTACGAATGTTCTAGAGACATTTTTATATTCCGCCCCTTGCATATTCATGGAAACCTTAACTGAAGCTCAACAACAATTGTATAACTGGTTGGTGGATTACGTCCGCACTTACCAGCACTCGCCATCGATTAGACAGATGATGCAAGCGATGCAATTAAAATCGCCTGCGCCCGTGCAAAGTCGTTTAGAACATTTACGCGCTAAAGGATATATAGAATGGACAGAAGGTAGAGCTAGAACAATTCGGATTAGCCAAAGCGTTCGATCGGGAGTTCCGGTTTTAGGGGCGATCGCGGCAGGTGGTTTAATTGAACCATTTACCGATACCGTAGAGCAAATAGACTTTATGCACCAGTTTGTACCTCCACAAACTTTCGCTCTGCGCGTCACTGGTGACAGCATGATCGACGAACATATTACCGAGGGTGATTTGGTGCTAATGCGCCCCGTACTAGAGCCAGATCAGCTAAAAAACGGCACAATTGTCGCGGCGATGGTAGATGGATACGGTACAACATTAAAACACTTCTATCGTAAAGGCGATCGCGTCACGCTCAAGCCGGCAAATGCTAAATATACGCCGATAGAAGTAGCGGCAATCCAAGTAGAAGTTCAAGGCGCACTAATTGGAGTTTGGCGCGGTTATAACTAAAGGTATGAAATATTACCTAAAAAATTAACCGTACTAGAGTTTCTGAGAATGTACTTAACGCAGAATCCAGCCCAACGACTGCCCAATTTACTCCAGCTATTGGTGGCTGAAAATCGCGGTGTTTACCGCGTTACACCACAACAAGGATGTCCGCGAATACCGCCATCAATTCTATTGCGGCAGTATCAGGAACAAGCAGTCGCTAACTGGTTTGGCAATTCTGGCAGAGGAACATTAAAGATGGCGACGGGTAGCGGTAAGACTATTACCGCTTTAGCGATCGCCTGCGAACTATATCAGAAAATTGGCTTGCAGGTATTACTCGTAGTTTGCCCTTACCGCCACCTAGTCAGCCAGTGGGCGCGTGAAAGTGAAAAATTTGGACTGTTCCCCATTTTAGCTTTTGAAAGCGTCACTAGCTGGCAAAGTCAGCTATCCACCCAACTGTACAATGTTCGCTCTGGAAACCAGGCATTTCTCACGGTAATTACAACAAATTCAACTTTAATGGGAGATGGTTTGCAGTCTCAGTTAAAGTATTTCCCGGAAAAAACCTTAATAGTGGGCGATGAGGTACACAATTTAGGTACGCCAAAACTAGAGCAAAGTTTACCCCGCAATATCGGCTTGCGTTTGGGCTTATCAGCTACACCAGAGCGCTACTTTGACGAGGTTGGGACAGAATTTGTATTTGACTACTTTGGCAAGGTATTACAGCCAGAGCTTACTTTAAAAGATGCGATTTCTCAAGGGGCTTTAGTTCGCTACCTCTACTACCCCATTCTTGTAGACTTAACAGAACCCGAAGCTTATGCTTATGCGCGTTTGACGACTAGAATTGGCTGGATACTAAGCTCGAAAGAAAACATCAAAAACAATGAGACTTTAACAGCATTATTAATGCAGAGAGCTAGATTAATTGGTTGTGCATCCAATAAATTAGTAGCATTAAAACAGTTAATGCGCGATCGCCTAGATACTCACCACACCTTATTTTACTGCGGAGATGGGACGATTGAAGGTTCTGTTAGTAATGAAAGTACGCGCCAAATTGCCGCCGTTGTTAAACTTTTGGGTTCAGAGCTAAATTATCGAGTTAATACTTATACCGCCGAAACACCCTTAGCACAACGCGAAGAATTACGCATACAGTTTGAAAATGGCGACTTGCAAGGATTGGTTGCAATTCGGTGCTTGGATGAAGGGGTAGACATTCCCGCCATCAAAGCCGCAGTAATTCTAGCTAGTAGCAGCAATCCGCGCCAATTTATTCAAAGGCGGGGCAGAATTTTGCGCCCCTATCCTGGCAAACAACGCGCTACTCTATTTGACATGATAGTTATGCCTCCGCAATTAGATCGGCAAACTTGGGAAGTAGAACGCAACTTACTAAGAAAAGAGCTAAAGAGATTTATAGAATTTGCCGATTTAGCAGATAACGCTGGCGAAGCAAGAAGAACTTTACTAACGTTACAAAAACAGTACGGATTACTAGACCTGTAAGCCTAGTTAAAATAATAATCTAAATATTCCTAATATCTTTGCTCTACGTTCTGGTGCATTTAATTACCAATATGAATCAAGAAACAAATATTACTGACATCCAAGCACCAATTACAAACGCATCAACAGAAGTTAAAAATATTATTGAACAAGTCTTACAAGCAGAAAAAGACAAGTTATATATGAAATTTCCTCGGAATATTAACGATGATATTCTCAAAATTATTAAGGAAGCAGTGCAATGAAACTGATGTCAATTCAACTAGGTAATTTTCGTCAATTTTATGGCACAACCCCAGAAATAATTTTAGCGAGTGGAGAGCGTAATACTACCGTTATTCATGGTAACAATGGCTCAGGCAAAACAACCTTGCTTAATGCTTTTACTTGGGTATTGTACGAAAAATTCACGGCAGCATTTGCGGTGGAAGAACAATTAGTAAATAAACGCGCAATTAGCGAAGTACAGATAGGGCAATCTGTTGAATGCTGGGTAAATATTGTATTTGAACATGATAGCAAACGCTACCGCTTTAGACGCTCGTGTGCAGCTTACAGAAATAGCGATAAAATTGAGCATACTAAAAGTACGCTATCTCCCTACATAGCCGGAGACGATGGGCGCTGGGTAATATCTCGCCAACTATCAGAAGATATAATTGGGCGAATTTTGCCAGAAACATTGTATCAATACTTCTTTTTTGATGGGGAACGAATTGAGCGAATTGTTCGAGATGAGAAAAAAGGAGAAATTGCGGAAGCTACTAAGGAATTACTGGGAATAAAAGTATTAAATCGGGCAATAGAGCATTTAAAAACTGCTAGGAGGACTTTAGAAGATGAGTTAAAAACAATTGGAGACTCGGAGACTAAAAAACTCCTAAGAGAGCAAGAAGGCTTAGAAAATAAAATTAACGAGCTAACAATACGTCAAACAGAAATAATTACAGAATCAAAGTTCCAAGAAGAAATTAAAAAAAACCTAGGCGAGCGCTTACTAGAGCTAAGTGGGGCAGAAGAACTGCAACGCTTGCGAAATGAATTTGAACAACAAAAAACTTTATTTATAGAGCAGCTAAAAAAAGCAAAAGATATTTTAAAAAGAGCCATTTCTACACGTGGCTATACAGTATTACTTGCAGATGTCACCGCCGAATTTAGAAATATTATTGATGGTTTACGAGAAAGAGGCGAGTTACCTACAGGAATTAAGCGCCAGTTTGTTGACGATTTGCTAAACCAGCAACGTTGTATTTGCGGCGCAGAATTGATAGATGGTACTCACGCTCATCAATTGGTAGAATCTTGGCTCAATAAAGCAGGTTCTTCGGAAGTGGAAGAAATAGCTATTCGTATGGGCGCGCAAGTAGATCAAATAGATAAGCAAGTGCCTGATTTTTGGCAAGAAGTCGATCGCCAGCAAGATAATATTAAGCAATGTCGCACTGAAATATCCAGATTAGAAAATGCGTTAGATAACATTAAAGAAAAATTACTAAACTACCCAAATGAAGATATACAGCAGTTAGAAAAACGCCTAAATAATACCGAAGCAATAATCCGCGAACTAATTTTGGAGCAAGGAGCAAATCAGCAAAAATCAGAGGACATTACAACAGAAGTAGGAGACATAATTAAACAAGTCGCTAAACAAAAAATGAACGAACAAAAGCAAGCTTTAGCGCAACGCAGAATTGTAGCAACTCAAGATGCGGTAGAACGTTTAACTGAAGTTAGAACAAGATTAGAAAATCAATTTCGTTTGTTATTAGAGCAGCGAGTGCAAGAAATATTTGCTCAAATATCCTTTACTCCTTATATACCCAAACTCAGCGATAAGTATGAATTAACACTTGTAGAAAATACTACTTGGCAAGAGGCAACAGTTGCAGCTTCTACTGGAGAAAATCAAATTCTTAGCTTATCTTTTATTGGGGCAATTATCGACCGAGTAAGAGAATGGAGCGAAAATAAACTATTAATGGGTCCTGATAGTAGTACCTTTCCAATAGTAATGGATTCTCCTTTTGGTAGCCTAGATGAAATGTATCGGCGGCAAATTGCGAAGACAATTCCTAACTTAGCTAATCAATTAGTTGTGCTGGTTACTAAAACGCAATGGCGCGGCGAAGTTGCTCAAGAAATGGCAAATTATATAGGTAGAGAATACATACTTGCTTACAATTCTCCTAAGCTAGATTGTGAAGAAGATTCAATTCAAATAAATAGCGATCGCTATCCTTTAGTCAAGCAAAGCCCCAATGAGTTTGAATATACTGAAATAATTGAGGTAGAACGCCATGGTTATAGCTCCTAATTTACAACTAGAGACAGATGTTTGGGTAAAAGCTAGCCACGAACAATTTTTGGCAATAGCTGATAAAATAAGTCATCCGAAGGCTAAATTCTATTATCACTGGGGTTACATGAGGGTTGAAATGTCACCAGTAGGACCGCTTCATGCTAGACAAAATTCTATAATTTCTAAAGTTATTAGTCTTTATGCTACTGTCAAAAATATTCGCATTGTTGAGTTAGTTAATGCTAGTTTTCGTCAACCAGCTAAGAGCGAATTTCAACCAGACTTGTCTTACTACATTGGTACAGAGTTTGAGTTGCCACCTCGGACAAATACACCAATTAATGTGAATGAATTTAATCCCCTTAGATTAGTGATTGAAATTGGTGCATCATCTGTAAACGACGATTTAGGAACAAAGCGGTTACTTTATGAAAATTCAGGTGTTGAAGAATACTGGGTAATTGATGCAAGTTCAGATGCTGTTATTGCTTTTTCTATTTCCGATGGGCGTAGCGGTACAGTTCAAGAATCGTTAGTATTACCAGGACTTGCAATTTCCCTTATAGAATCTGTCTTAAAACACAGCCAAACTGAAGATGATGGAGCAATTAATCGTTGGCTATTGCAAACGTTTAGTTAAAATTAGCTGGCTAACCCTTGGTAGCTCAACCAAGCTCGATAAAAAATATAAATTGATAATATTCCTAAAAAGCTCCGAAATACAATACTAACGACATTATCGGGTAATTTTGGCAAAACCCGCGTACTAATTTGCGCCCCCAGCAACCCACCACAACCTAAAATTGTTCCTTGAATAAACAATACATTTCCTGCATATGCTTGAGTTATAGAAGCCGATACCGCCGTGCTAATAATTACTCCTAAGCTAGTTTGAATTGCTAGTTTAATATTTTCTTCTAATAGCAGCATTTGCAAGGGAACCATAATTACCCCTCCACCTACACCGAATAATCCTGCTAAAAGCCCCCCTGCACCTCCCGTCACGATTCTAGCAATAGTTGGATTAAATGGCTTTTTGTTACTGTCTCCTTGAGCAAGCAATTGTTTCCGTAGTTGAACTAAATAAATATTGGTTAGTAGTAAAACTCCAAACAAACCTAATAACACATAAGACGGAATATTAATTGCTAAAACTACGCCCAATTGAGCAGTTATTAAAGCTGGAATCCCTAAGTAAAGTACTTTTTGTAAATCAAAATAACCCATACGCCAATTTTGAATACTGCCAGAAATTGAAGTAATCACAATTGCTAAACTACTGGTGGCAGTGGCTTTGATAGGTTCATTACCCAAAGAAACTAAAAGCGGTACTAATATTACGCCGCCACCAATACCTAGCAAACCTGCCATAACTCCTGAAACTAACCCGCCAATGGCTAAAACTAATATATCTGCGGCAGTCATAGTTGTTAATTTAATTACAATTAAAAGAGCATTAAATTTATATAATGCTCTTGCTAACAATTTTACAGTTTATCTAACTTGCAACAAATTACTTTTAAATATTTTGCTACACTTAAGCCCAAGTTCCTACAGGCGCTTTGGTGAAAGATTTAATTTCAATTCCATTACCAGAAGGATCTTCAACAAACATTACGTGCTGTTCGTGTCCGGTATTTAGAAATCGAACGCGGGGTTTTTTGATAAAGTTGGTATTGTGAGCCATTAAACGTTCTTTAACTGCTTCAAATACTTCATAGCTTAAAGCTGCTCCAAAATGCGGAACAGGTACATCTTCGGCATCTACTTCTCTTTGGATGTTTTTGGCACTATATCCTGGTACTTCATGGCAGGTAAGTTGACATCCATAAAAATCAAAATGGACGGATGTTTTTGAAGCGCGGCGTTCTTCAACTCCCAAAATATTTTTGTAGAAATGACGAGTTGCTTCCATATCGCTTATGCACAATGAAAGATGGAATGGGAATGTTTTTGTAGTGTTCCTATTTTTCTGCTCGTCTTTCAACTGTTCCTTTCTATCCCAATCTAAATCGGAATCAACGAGGCTTGACACAACTCGATCTGCAATCATAATAACTCTCCAATTACAAAGTTACTAAGCAATACTAATTGATAGATTAGTTTGACTTTATTCACTATTTTCACGTGCTTGACGGCTTTGGGTAAAGGTAGCTTTTTGGTTCGTCAAATTAACATCAATCTAACTTTTTTATTGGCAATATAGGAATAGTAATTATACTTAATTTGAGTGTTTTTACAAAAAAAAATGTAAGTTTATTGGGCTGCTAATTTATCTCTTAGTAATTGCTAGTGTAATAATACTGAAGTTTTTATTAAAGCTACAAATTTAAGGATTATCAAACTGTTGAGTAGTTTGAGGTAAGTACCAATAAAAAAACCACACAATTATGAGATAGCTGTGTGGTACTTGGTTGTATTGCTGAGCAAAGTTTAAACAAACGCGATCGCACTTTTACCTAGTTGGTGGCATGGAAACCTTTTTCGCCAAGCCAAGCATCTGTAAAGTTTTAATCGCCCACCAAGTTACATCAACTTCCCACCAACGCAATCCGGCTTTAGCGACTTTGGGATAAGCATGATGGTTATTGTGCCAGCCTTCACCATAAGTTAGAATCGCCGCCCACCATAGATTGCGGGAATTGTCTTTGGAGTCAGGGAAATTACGGTAGCCGTAAATATGTGTTGCTGAATTAATTAACCAAGTGCTATGCCAAAGTAGTACAGACCTTAGGAAGATACCGTAGATAACAAAAGGCATCCCACCACAAAAGTACAACAAGGCAGCTAAAGGAATTTGCAAAAGCAAATGGTAGCGATTCAACCATTGATAGAAAGGATCGCGGGCTAAATCTGGAGCAAATTTACTGTATTGTTTATAGTCAAAAAATTCTGGACGTGGGTAGAAAAGCCAAATGATATGACTCCACCAAAAACCACGCCTGGAAGAATAAGGATCTTTTTCTTCATCTTCGGTGTGGGCGTGGTGCAAGCGATGTCCCGCTACCCAAAAAATTGGTCCGCCTTGAATTGCCAAAGCGCCGATAATTGCGATCGCATATTCCAATAATTTTGGCACTTGGAAACTACGATGGCTCAATAATCTGTGATAACCCAAGCAAATCCCAATACTACCAAATAGCCAATGTAGTAATAATGTTACTCCCAACGCTGACCAAGAGAAACACCCCACCGCTAACAATGCCAAGAGGTGGAAAGTTGCAAAAAAACCGATACTAATCCAGCTAAGAGTAAGGGGTTTACTCTCAGTCACGACGGAGCCTGCAGTCATAAATTTCCTTATGTAAAAGATTGCCAGCGCTGCTTTCCTCGCACTCAGAAGCGCTATATTAATTAAAGTTGTGCAAGTGCTGCTTACATTTCTAGTCTAACAACAACTTTTTCAAAATGCAAGTATTACTTACATTCTTATGCCAACGCAAAATTTAACTAGACAAAAATTAATAGATGCAGCCTTAGAGCTATTTACGTCTCTTGGAGTTACAGAGACAACAACTAAAGCCGTAGCAGAATTAGCACAAGTCAATGAAGTAACTTTATTCCGGCATTTTGGCAATAAGCAGGGATTGCTGTTAGCAGTGTTAGAAGAATCCGCAGCCTTTGCTCAACCAGGCTCGGCATTACAATTTCCCGCCCAAGTAAATAGTTTAGGAGAAGCTATAACTCAATATGCGGAGTCCTACCTGCAAGCTGTAGCCCAAGCACCAGATTTATTACTATCTTTAATTGGTGAAGCTAGGCACTATCCCCCCCAAAACCGCCAAGCGCTAGGAAAAGGCATAAGTGAGGCAAATAGCTACGTGGCAAGGTATCTCGCCGCCGCTATGGAAAAATCGCCCGATTGTGGATTAGCCCCAGAAAAACTAGCAAGTATGCTCCTGGCGGCTTTATTAGGCTACTCCATCATTGAAAATACTTGCACTGACCAACAATTGTGGCGCGATCGCCAAGATTTTATTGACAACTTGGTACTATTGTTACAACCCAGGCAAGAACAAACTGGTACAGAAATCGCTATTAACGATTTGCCAGCTTCTTTAGTCCACGAGATTTTATATAGAGCTAAAAAAGCGCAACTGAGAGACTACGCTTTGATGTACGTTTTATTTGGTTCTGGTTTGTCAAAAGAGGAAATAGCTAGTTTAGAAAAGTCGCACCAAATTAACCAGAGCGATCGCCACTTGTTACAAATAACCCTAAATGGTAATGTGCGACAAGTCCCCGTCAACCAATGGATTATGGGTAAACGCTATGGCTCTTACACTCGCAATCCCTTGACTGGGTGGCTTAGAAGTCGCAAAGACGAGCATCCGGCGTTATTTTTGAATGATTCTGGGCTACCAATGTCTTCTCTAGATATAGATTTGCGTTGGCAGGCCCTAACAGAGGGCTTGTTGACACCGGAAGGGCGATCGCCAATCATTGAGCAAGCGGGGCAAACGTGGTGTATAGAAATGTTGAGCAAGGGCATGAAGCTAGAAAATTTGAGTATGCTTACGGGTTTAAATTTAACTAAGCTCCAGCCTTACGCACGTAGAGCGAAAGAAAAATTAGCCTTAGAACAAGCTATTAATCTTGATCGCAAATCTTAAAGTTCTTTTATTTATAACTTCTTACTTAAAACCAATGAAAGCTATCAACAAGCCTCAATCCCCTTTTATTGCCCAGATTTTGAAACTGGTGGGGATCGTATTAATTTTGTCTTTTCTATTAGATTTTGTGATTTTGGCTTTTCCGCCGGGAAATCGAGACGCACTGTGGCAAATTGGCTTTGTCACTGCCACTATCGATCGGGGGATCACACCTGTAATTGGCTTGGCTTTTTTGCTAGTAGGATACTGGTTCGATCGCAGTCCTAGCGATACGTTGACTCAGCCGCCACTATGGTTGAGCTTAAAGTTTTGGGCGCTATTATTATCTAGCTTATTGGGATTGCTGTTTTTAGTCATGATTCCTATACACATCAATAATGTAAATATTGAAAGCAGTAGGGCGGTAGAGCGGATTAATCAAAATTCCTTGCAAGAAGAAGCTAAGTTGCAAGCAGAGCTTAACCAATTTCAAAATCAATTAGGCGATGCCAACGTCCGTAGTAAATTAGAAGCTGAAAAAAATCGAGTCAAAGCCCAAGTTACCGCTTTACTGCAAAACGAACAGCAGTTTAATCAAGCCCTCAATAGCGATCGCACTCCCGAAACCGAAAAAAAATTGCTGCGCCAATTTAAAGCCAATCCCCAAGCTCTAGAAGCGTTTTTGGCAGAGCAAAGCGACCCCGTTGCTCTTGGTAGCAAGAGACTCTCGCAACTACAACAACAAAAACAGCAGTCGGTAAACCAAGCTAGACAAGAGGCTTTGCAGTCTAGTATTAGAATGACTGTCCGCAGTTTGTTGATATCGATTGCTTATATCTTTATTGGCTGGATGGGCTTAAGAAATCTAATTGGCGCAAATCGCTCGGCGACAACCCAATCTACCCTACAATAAGAATAATTGTTACGACCCTTAGTTAATAAAGTAATTATATGCTGAGTGAATTTAACTAAAAGTAATTATTAGTACGCTGCCCGCAGGACTTAAAGTAAGAACATAGATTGTGTGTAGGCTGTGGTTTGATTGCAAGTGCGTAAAATCCCAAAAGCAATTATCAAAGGAGAGTGAGCAATTAGTGCTCGAACGCTTCAAACAAAACTTAAAAAATGACTTAATTGCCGGATTATTAGTAGTAATTCCCCTAGCTACGACAATTTGGCTAACCATTACGATCGCTTCTTGGGTTGTAAACTTTCTCACGCGGATTCCTAAACAAATAAATCCGTTTGACGACATGAACCCAATTTTAGTAACTTTGCTGAACTTGGGAGTGGGTTTGGCTGTACCGCTATTGTGCATTTTGCTCATAGGCTTAATGGCACGCAACATCGCTGGACGGTGGTTGCTAGATGTAGGCGAAGATGTATTAGAAGCAATTCCTTTAGCAGGAGCGGTTTATAAAACTTTAAAGCAACTCCTCGAAACCTTACTTAAAGACACCAATGGAAAATTTCGCCGCGTGATTTTGGTAGAGTATCCAAGACGAGGAATATGGGCGATCGCTTTTGTCACAGGTAGCATGAGCAATGAAATTCAAGCGCAGATGGTGCGCCCCGTGCTAAGTGTATTTATTCCTACTACTCCGAACCCAACTACTGGCTGGTATGCGGTAGTGCCAGAAGACGAAGTAATCAATTTATCCATGTCTATTGAAGATGCTTTTAAAGTCGTGGTATCGGGTGGAATTGTTGCTCCCAATACCCTCATACCTTCTATCGCTGGATTGCCAGACCTTAAACTCGACGAAGCACCCCATATAGAAAAAATGTAGACTTGGCGCTAAAAATTGCTACTATAAATCCTCCTCGCCCCTAATTTCTATGAAAACCCAAACACCCCGCCAAGTTGCCCGCGAACTCGCACTCTTGAGCTTGAGCCAACTGCCACAATCATCCCAAAAGCTAGAAACTCAAGAAATTTCAACTTTGCTGTCTGCTGCAATCGGCGTTCTTACAACCGAAGCCCAAGACGCGCTCACCAATGCGTCAGGAGAACTACAACGGAGTAGCGATCGCTTGCTCAGCAGTGAAATTCGTTCTACAGATGTAGAGTCAGCCCGGACAATGGTAACCGAAGCTGTAGAAGTGACTCAAAGCGCCATCAATCGCTTGGGTGTAGCCTTGGAATTGCCAGATTGGATTCAAAGGGCAAATCAACAAGAAGTCCGCAGCTATACTATCAGTATTATGGCTACAGTCAGCGCCAAGCTAACTCAGATAGACGAAATATTAGGAAAAGCTTTGGTAGATTGGCAAGTAAATCGGTTAGCCAAAATCGACCGTGATATCCTCCGCATTGCGATTTGCGAAATCTTGTTTTTAGGTCAACCCGATCGCATTGCTATCAACGAAGCCGTAGAACTTGCCAAACGCTACAGTAGCGATGAAGGATATAAGTTTATCAATGGCGTGATGCGCCGGGTGACAGAGCAACTAAAAGCTCCCACCGCTCCAGCTTCTTAATTAAATTAAATTCTGCCCTGGATTTGTTCAAAAATACTCCTCCCATTCATGTAAGTTAGTCCAATGGTTTTTAATTGGTTCCGCCGTCAATTTAACGATAAAGATACCTCGCATCCAGAAGAAGAACAGCCTGCGGTTATAGAGGCGGAGGTAGAACCAGAAGCACAAACAGCTTCAGAAGAAGACGTTGCGGCAGAATACTTAAAATGGGCTAAAGCTGCTTACCAAAATATTCAACAACAGCAAGCACAATCTACTCAAGAAAGCGTTGCTGAAGTTGCACCACCTCAAACTGAGCCAGAAACGCAACAAGTAACGGCGGAAACTTCAATAACAGAAGCAAACTCAACAACCCTAGTTCCCGTAGCCGATGAACCAGACTCAGAAACGCTAGGATCGGAAGCTGTGCAGGTGGACGAACCAGATCCGGAGTCAGCAACAGTTATTCCCCAAGCTGAGGAACCAGACTCAGAAACGCTACTTGAAGACAAATCCAAAGAGCTAGACTCGGAAACTAAGGCAGAAACCGCCCCTCTGCCATTTTGGGCGCAAGCTGAAGCTGACAGATTAGCAAGAATAGAAAGGCTCAAAGCTACAGCCATTGAAGTTGAACCGGAAGTATTGCCACAAGTCCAACCTACAGAAGACGTATTAGTTGCTTTTGATGAAGGCTTTTTGTGGTCAGCGGAAATTTTAGCTTCTCAAGGTCGTCGCCCGGAAGATGTTTCTTTAGAAGAAATTACCTGGCTAAAAAAACTCCGGCAAGGATTAGATAAAACGCGCCGCAGTATAGTTAATCAACTGAAAGCAATAGTCGGTCAAGGACCGCTCAATCAAGCTGCTGTAACGGAAATAGAAACATTGCTATTGCAAGCAGATGTTGGGGTTCAAGCGACCGACTATATTATTAATGCCCTGCAAGAGCGACTGAAGCAAGAAGCCTTACCCGCCGACGAAGCGATCGCTTACCTCAAGCAAATCCTCCGCGATATGCTCGATCGCCCCTTAGAAACTTACTCCCGTACCTTTGTCCCCGAAAAAGACACGCTCAATATTTGGCTGATGACAGGGGTCAATGGCGCAGGTAAAACTACTACTATTGGCAAAATCGCCCACATTGCCCAAAAGTCTGGCTATAAATGCTTGATTGGCGCGGCGGATACTTTTCGGGCGGCGGCGGTGGAACAGGTAAAAATCTGGGGCGCAAGAAGTGGAATTGAAGTAGTAGCTAATCCCGGACAAAATACCGACCCCGCCGCCGTGGTATTTGATGCGATCGCGGCGGCGCAGTCTCGTTCTACAGAACTATTGCTAGTAGACACGGCGGGACGATTGCAAAACAAAAAAAACTTAATGGACGAACTAAGCAAAATTCGCCGCATTGTAGACAAAAAAGCCCCCAATGCCAAGGTTGAATCGCTGCTTGTATTAGATTCTACTCTCGGTCAAAATGGACTGAGACAAGCGGAAGTTTTTGCCGAAGCAGCGCAATTAAGCGGTGTGGTTTTAACTAAACTTGATGGCACGGCTAAAGGTGGAATTGCCTTAGCAGTAGTGCAGCAACTAGGTTTACCTATTCGGTTTATTGGTGCGGGGGAAGGGATAGAAGATTTGCGCCCCTTTTCTAGCTACGAATTTGTGGAAGCATTACTCAGTAGTTAGAAATCGCCTCTTTTTCTAATTAAAATCTGCGCCTGGGGATGCTTTAAACTAAAAATTGCGATCGCCAAATAGTTACAGATAGGTTACGAGCAATGCGACTTTCAAAAATGTTATTTGTTACTCTGCGGGAAGATCCTACAGAGGCAGAGATTCCCAGTCACAAATTATTACTCCGAGCAGGTTACATCCGTCGCATTGGTAGCGGTATCTACGCTTATCTACCTCTAATGTGGCGCGTATTGCAAAAAGTTTCGGCGATCGTGCGCGAAGAAATGAACGCGACAGGCGCGCAAGAATGCTTGTTACCTCAAATGCAACCTGCGGAGTTGTGGCGCGAATCTGGACGCTGGGATACTTACACCAAAGCCGAAGGGATTATGTTTTCCCTCATAGATCGTCAAGATCGAGAATTAGGCTTAGGTCCCACCCATGAAGAAGTAATTACCACTGTCGCCCGCGAAACCATCCGCTCTTACCGCCAATTACCCGTACATCTCTACCAAATTCAGACTAAGTTTAGGGATGAAATTCGTCCCCGCTTTGGCTTGATGCGCGGACGGGAATTTATTATGAAAGATGGCTACTCTTTTCATACCGATACCGAAAGCCTGAAAAAAACTTACGACGATATGCACCAGGCTTATAGTAATATGCTGCGCCGTTCGGGTTTAGCATTTCGAGCCGTACAGGCAGATTCCGGCGCAATTGGCGGTTCGGGTTCCCAAGAATTTATGGTATTGGCGGAAGCTGGAGAAGACGAGGTACTTTATACCGAAGATGGACAATACGCCGCTAACGTAGAAAAGGCTATTTCTTTGCCACCCGATGCGGAAACGTCACCCTTTACAACTTACGAAAAGCGCGAAACTCCAGGGACAGAGACAATCGAGAAAGTTTGTAAGCTGCTTGGTTGTTCGCCGACTACTTTAGTTAAAAATGTGCTTTATCAGGCAGTTTATGACAATGGTAAGACAGTTCTAGTCTTAGTTAGCATTCGCGGCGATCGCGATGTCAATGAAGTTAAGTTGCAAAACCATTTAAGTAGCGTAGCTGGGCAATATAGCGCCAAAAATGTTTTAGCTTTAACCGTTCCAGACACCGAAGCACAGAAGAAATGGGCAGCTAAATCTTTACCTTTGGGTTACATTGCGCCCGATATTGGTGACGATTATATAACTAGCGATCGCACTATCCATCCCAAATTCTTGCGCCTAGTTGATGAAACCGCCGCCTCACTGCAAAACTTTGTTACTGGTGCAAACGAATCTAACTACCACGTAGTCGGCGCAAATTGGGGGCAACAATTGCCACAACCCGCCCAAGCTATAGATCTGCAAAAAGCAAAAGCAGGCGATCGCGCGGTTCACAATCCTCAGCAAACTCTACAAAGTGCAAGAGGCATTGAAGTCGGGCATATTTTCCAACTAGGAACTAAATACTCCCAAGCCTTGGGTGCTACCTATACAAACGAACAAGGGGAGGAATTGCCCTTAGTGATGGGTTGTTATGGTGTGGGGGTGTCGCGTCTAGCACAGTCGGCTGTAGAGCAATCTTACGATAAAGATGGAATTATTTGGTCAGTTGCGATCGCGCCTTACCACGTGATTATCTGCATTCCCAATATCAGCGACACCGAACAAGTGCAAACGGCGGAAAAACTATACACAGAATTAAACGCCGCCGGAATTGAAACTTTACTAGATGATCGCAATGAACGGGCAGGAGTTAAGTTTAAAGATGCTGATTTAATTGGCATACCCTATAGAATCGTTACCGGGCGCAGTCTGAAGGAAAATAAAGTTGAAGTAGTCGAAAGAAAAAACCGCCAATCTCAAGAAATCCTGATTGATGAAGTGGTAGCTACTTTAAACCAGTGGATCAAAGCCGCCTTAAGTGCTTAAAGTAGATAATTTTTCACTTTCTAAGCTTGCACTTTTACGGGCGCTTTCAAGAGTTCAATGTTTTGAATCTCTAGGATGCCACTACTTTCAAAATCAACGCTAATCTGAACTTTCGTAGGATTAGTGTCTTGCTTGAAATGGGCGCGAACTTCAAAAGAACGCCAATTTTCAGTTTGTAAAATGCTTGTTGACTATGCTTTATGGGCTTCTGCATAAATCCGTAGTGCCGCAGCCATTTTCTTCTCATAATCCTCACCCTGAGCCTGAAACCAGGCTAGTGTGTTGGGATCTACCTGAACAAGAACATTTAATGGCTCTACAGGTTTCCACCACCGCGATTTACTAAAAAACTCCTCTGTCAATGGCGGAATCTCAGAAGTGTCAATTTCTTCCTCTGTAAGGGAGTCAAGTTTCTCCCAATTCGTCTTTGAGGTATTGTTCATAGCATTCTCATTTATTTTCCTCGATGCCTGCGCTAATCTCCCACTTCCACACCGCTCCATCTTCTGGATCGATACTTTCCGCTACTTTGGTCATTCCACACTTTTGTAATACCCTAGTCGAGGCGTTAGGCTCTGCTAAGGTATGGGCGCAAACGCAGTCAACTAACGGTGATGCGATCGCAATTTCAATAAGTTGTTTTACAGCCGAGGTTGCCACACCTCTATTTTGATAGCTTGGAGCGACGGAGTAGCCAATTTCCACTGTGCGGTTATCATCGGGAACGGATTTAAAGCCTCCAAGTCCAACTATTACGCGATCGGGACGAAAGAAAAATAAATAACATAGCCACGGATGCCAAATTTGCTTAGCTTGCATTTCGTTGAGGCTGTGCTGAAGCACTGCTCTAAATCCCCTAGGTAAGTATCGGTCAACTACCTGAAACCGATAAACTTCAAAAAAAGCACTCTCACCCTCAATCAGCTTTTCAAGATGTTCAACGGAGCAAGGAACAATTTCTACATCCACTATTCAACCCTCCTACCTTTCTAGCCCTTAAAAACTAACCAATAAGAAATATTGCTCTCCCAAATAACCTTACTGAAAATCCCGAACTAGAAGAAGGTAAAATTCTTCAAGCTTTAGAAATCAATATATCTATCGCTAAAAAAGTCAGTAGTACATCAATCAGCTTTACAAAGCACAACGGTGGAATTTTTAACAATTTTCCTATCTAGCCTCTTGGGTCTAGTTTCGCGTCCAGGCTTAGTTGTCGAAAAGGTGGCAAGTAATGCCCTGCGATAGCGCTTGCGCGCACGCACGGCTTCGCAGTTTGCCAGTGTTGAACAGCTACAAGTCCGCATCGACAACCCTCCCAGTCACCAACTATTGCAAGGTAAAATTCAAAAAGCCCGTATAGCTGGTAGAGGTTTGCGGCTAAAACAGCCAGCTATTCGCCTAGAAGTGTTGGAACTAGAAACCGACCCCATTGACTTAGATATCCCTAGTCTAGGACGAGGAAAACCAAAACTAGAGCAACCTTTACAAGCTGAGATACGTCTAGTTATCAATTCCCAGAACACCAATCAAGCTTTGAAGCCAAAAGCTGTAGTAAATAGGTTGCAAAACTTGGGGTTTGATATCTTCCGAACCCCATCTAGGGAGCAACAACGCTTGCAAGCCGTCAATCCCCGCGTGGAATTATTACCCAACCGTCTGCGATTGCAAGTAGAACTAACCGAAGTTGATGCCTCGCCCCTAGGGATTAAAGTAGAGATGGGACTAAATATTATTGCTGGACAGCAAATTCAACTTGTTGACCCCGTAATATATGTAAACCAGGAGGAAGTACCACCACAAATTGTGGATGCGATCGCAAGCAACCTCAATCAACAACTCAATCTCGCCAAACTAGAAGCTTACGGCATCAGCGCGCGAGTTTTAAAGTTAGCGATCGATCGCCAACAGCTAGAAATTGCTGCTTTTGTACGCGTAGACAATTCTGCCCGATTTTTTAAAAAGTCTTAGGAGATAACCAATGACACGACAACAAAAAGTTAACCCTATTTCTGGAGGTGCGATCGCCCTCGCTGTCACCGCAGCCTTAGCGGCGGGCGGGGGTCTTGCTTGGTGGGGTTTTCAAGCAAATAATCCCATTACGCCCAACGTTGCACCCAATGTAGTCCAGAATCCTACACCGCCCGCTACCGTACAATCTACCACCGCAAGAATCTACTTACTCAAAGACACGGGCAGGAATTTAGAGCTTGTTCCTACGCCGATTGAAGTCAACACCGACCAGCCCGACGCTGTACTCACAGCAGCTTTTAATAGTTTACTGGCAAATATTGACGGCAAAATTGCAAGTAGTACTATTCCTGAAGGAACCAAACTTCGCAGCTTGAAGATTCAAGAAGATGGCATTCACGTTGATTTATCAACAGAATTTACTACCGGAGGCGGTAGCGCCTCGATGAGCGGTCGTTTGGCACAGGTTATTTATACAGCAACAACCTTACAACCTGACGCAAAAGTGTGGATTGATGTAGATGGCAAACCCTTAGAAGTTTTGGGCGGTGAAGGCTTAGAAATAGACCGCCCGATGACACGCCAAGGCTTTGAAGAAAACTTTTCGCTCTAGATCATGAATAAGGCAAGCCCCTTGCCTCTTGCCTTTTACCTCTGATTCCTTGTCCCTTGCCATTGAGAGCGCGAAATTGGTGGGCTTGTTGTTCGATCCGATTGGCTAAGCGATCGCATACTTGGTTACATAGTTCAAAAATCATTTCATCTTCCACGCGGTAATAAGCACAAGTCCCTTCGCTGCGACGGCTCAAAATACCTGCCTGCCACATAATCTTTAAGTGCTTAGAGACATTTGCCTGACTTGTATGAGTCGCCTCTACAAGTTCTTGCACGCATTTCTCGCGATCACGCAGCAAATTTAGTAGACGCAAGCGCATCGGTTCGCTTAGGAGGCTGAAGTATTCAGCTACTTGCTGCACAATTTCTGATGGTCCAGATATTGCTGATTTCATGAAGATCACCCTAAAAGCACTGATCCCAAGATTTTAGCAAGGAATTGGAAATCAAACCGTTTATATTCTTTAGTTCGGGTTAATTCGCATCAAAGGTTGCCCGTATTCTATGGGTTCGCCGTCTTGAACGAGAATTTGAACTACCTGCCCAGACACCTCGCTTTCAATCTCGTTCATCAGTTTCATCGCTTCAATAATGCACACTGTTTGACCCAGACTAATGCGATCGCCAACTTCGACAAAAGCTGCTTCTCCAGGAGCCGGGGCGCGGTAAAATGTACCTACCATTGGGGAAATTACTTCTACAAATTTTTGCTCAAGAGGTGGCGAGCTTACAGGGGCTTGGACATTTACTACTGGCTCAATGGGGCTGCTATCGACTAATTCTGTACTAGGGGTCGTCGCCGCCGGGAGTGCTGACTTAGAGCTACCCACTGCCGATCCTGGTGACATTCCCTCACTGACTCTAGGATTTTTTCGGATCGTCAATTCAAAATCATCGCTTTTGAGAGCAAACTCGGTGATATCAGTTTGAGAAATTGTAATTAAAAGTTGGCGCAGTTCGTTAAAATCGAGTGGCACAGCAGGTATTGACCTCATTTATTCGCGATCGCATTATTTTTCTAACTCAGAAAAATGTTGCAATTAATACCAATTTATCTTTTCAAATTAGCTGAAGTAAGGCTTCTCCTCAACAATCTTTATTCTCGTCCCTGGTAGCTATCGGTACGGGTATCAATGCGGATGCGTTCGCCAGTAGTGATAAATAAGGGAACCATGATCGTTGCGCCAGTTTCTACGGTAGCGGGTTTTGTACCTCCGGTTGCCGTATCGCCTTTAACCCCAGGATCTGTTTGCGTTATTTCTAAAACTACCGTATTGGGCAATTCAACTTCCAATATTTGCTCGTCCCAGCGCACGACGTTTACTTCCATGCCTTCCTTAATGTACTTAACGCGATCGCCAATTTGGCTGGCGCTCAAGCGGCTTTCTTCGTAGGTTTCCATATCCATAAACACATACTCATCAGCTTCTTTGTAAGTATGCTGCATGGTACTTTTTTCTAAGTTCGCTTGCGGTACTGTTTCCCCGGCTCTAAATGTGCGTTCAATAACACTGCCAGATTGGGAATTTTTTAGTTTCGTCCGCACGAAAGCTGAACCTTTACCCGGCTTGACGTGGAGAAATTCTACTACCCGCCAAACAGAGCCATCTAATACAATCGTTACACCCGGTCTGAAGTCGTTACTAGAGATCATGAGGAAATTGACAGGATTTTTTTTGCAGGACAATCGGCATTTATTGTACCGCTTGGAGGGGACAAGGAAAGGAGGCGCAAAGATTTTGAAGTTTTAGTTGCAACTTCGGTAAGGTAAACTGATTTGATGGCGCATTTTTTTAGCTATCCCATGACAAAATTGTGGAAACGCTGGCGTAGAGCCAGCCTAGTTGTAACTCTACTTGCTGTCCTATTTCTAGGAACCAGTGCGATTGGCTGGACTCCTGCAAGTTTCGCCGCCTTGCCGGCGGGTAATGCGATTACCGACGGCAAAGCATTGTTGCGCTACTCACTACCCATTGACAACCCAACTGTACGAGAATTGCAAGCAAGTCTAGAAGATATTGCTGCCCAACTACGCGCAAATCGGCGCTGGGGTGCTATTTCGAGCGATCTAAAAAAAGCAAACAAAATTGTTAAAGATAGATCGGCAAAACTACTAGCAACAGTTCCTGAAGATCGCAAACCTCAAGCGATCGCCTTAATCGATCAAATTCAAGCCGGGATAGAAACTCTCCAACCGGCGGTGGAAGCTAAGGAAAAAAATCAAATTTGGGAAGACCGAGCTAAGTTGCTAAATTTAGTAGGACAATTGGAAGACCTGATGGCTGTAGGTTTTCCCTTTGAAGTACCAGCAGAGTACAGCAATTTGCCTCAACTTAAAGGTCGCGCCACCGTAGAATTAACCACAAACAAAGGCGATCTTACAGTTGTTTTAGATGGTTATAGCGCCCCAGTTACGGCAGGAAACTTTGTCGATTTGGTACAAAGAGGTTTTTATAATGGCTTAGAGTTTACGCGCAGTGAAGACTCTTACGTGCTGCAAGTCGGCGATCCGCCTGGTAAAGAACAAGGATTTATCGACCCTGATACTGGCAAATACCGCGCTATTCCTTTAGAAGTGCTTGCCGAAAATGATAAGACTCCAACTTACGGAATTACTCTAGAGGATGCTGGGCGTTACCGCGATGGGGTAGTTTTGCCTTTTTCTGCTTACGGAACCGTCGCTATGGCTCGTCCTGAAGGCGAACCTAATGGTGCGTCATCGCAATTTTTCTTTTTTCTGTTTGAACCAGAACTTACCCCCGCCGGGAGAAATTTGTTAGATGGTCGCTACTCGGTGTTTGGTTACTTGACTGAAGGTAAAGAAGTTTTGGAACAACTCAAAGCTGGAGATGTAATTAAATCAGCTAAAGCTGTATCGGGATTAGAAAACTTGGTAGAGCCAAAAGTAGCTGCTAGTAAATAAAAATCATCTAAAGTTCTGGGAATTACCCCCGCATTTTTTGCGGGGGATTTTTGTAACCTCGATCCAGTCTATGCAAGAATACCTGTAACTCAAAATCTAATGTTTCTATCTTTGACTCAATGCGCTTAGCTACCAAAATTGAAGCCATCCTTTACTTGAAAGGTCAGCCGCTAACGATCGCCGAAATTGCAGAATATGCAAAAGTCGATCGCCCAAGTGTTGAAGAAGCCTTAATTGAGCTTATAGACGACTACGCTCACCGCGATACTGCTCTTGATGTTGTCGAAACTAATTCTAGTTATAGTCTGCAATTGCGTTCAGATTTTCAATCGTTGGTTCAAGTTTTGATTCCTCTAGAAATGGGTGTAGGAGCCTTGCGGACTTTGGCAGCGATCGCTCTCCATTCCCCAATTACTCAAACTCAATTAGTCGATTTACGCGGCTCTGGCGCTTATCAGCACGTCCAAGAACTGGTAGAGCTAGGTTTTATCCGCAAACGCCGACAAACCGATTCCCGCTCTCATTTGCTATCAATTGCGCCAAAATTCAATCAGTATTTTCAGATGGATCAACTGCCACAGCAATTGCTCGAAAGCCAGCCCCATCAGCTAGAAATGGAATTTGCTGCTACAAACAATAATTAAAAAAGATTTACTATCTGCCACCCCTGGCACGGCTCAATTCAATAGTTATAATTGTTAGTTTGCTAAAATTTATACATTACAGATTTGTAATAGTTGAGATAATGCAAGCACGCAAATTAATTGAGATGAAAATTTGTTGCTGTTCTTAAAAATGCAACTAAGCCCAAAACTAATGTATAAAATTACGATAAACTGCCAATGGCAGGTTGCCGTTTGTAGCAATCGTACGTCACATTAGAGATCGATTATCTAAAACTACACATGGTTTTTAATTCTGACTTTCTCAGCGACAGCGCCCAAGAAGACCGAGTAAACCCCTTGTTAAAATATCTCCAAAGTCAATCACCAGAGATTTTGTCTCACGTTGCCAAGTCTGCCAGCCCCGAAATTAAACAAATAATCTCTCACAACGTCCAGGGCTTGGTAGGAATGCTGCCTTCGGAGCATTTCAATGTCAAAGTTTCTACAGACAAAGACAACTTAGCTGGTTTACTCGCGTCAGCAATGATGACAGGCTACTTTTTGCGCCAGATGGAGCAAAGAATGCACTTAGAAGATTTAGCCGACTCGGCAATGCCACCTCAAGATCCCAATAGCAAAGATTAATTGTTCAGCGCGGACGACCTAGAGTAGTGATGTAGATGGCAGCTTCATCAACAGGAATGCCCAAAACTTCATTGACGCGATCGTCAAAAAATCCGGCAATCCCGCTTACACCCAAATTGAGGCGGATAGCAGCCAAGTTGAGGCGTTGCCCCAAATGCCCAGCATCCATGTGGAGGTAACGATAAACGCGATCGCCATACTGAGTTATTGCTGCTTGTAAGTCGGCGGTATGAAACAAAACTGCTGCCGCATCCCGTCCCAAATCTTGCCCCAGGCAAAGAAAATGCAATTCTCGGCGGAAGTTTTTAAATCGGATTTGCCGCAATTCTTGAGTTTTGGGCGCGTAGTAATAACAACCAGATTCTAAGCCTTCTACCCCAGACACAGCGATAAATGTTTCAATTAAGTGCAAAGCAAAGTAATCGGGGGTTCCGTCTAGTTCTTGCTCAACGTAGTGCTGGGGTTGGTAGGTAAAATTGAGTAAAGCGTTGAGTTCTGCCAAAGTTAAGTTTTCGCCATTGTAAGTGCGAGTGGAGCGACGTTGAAAAATAGTTTGTTCTAACGCTGATAACTTTCCGCCCCAATCAATAGGCGGGGAAATAGTTGGAACTTTGAGGCAAAAAGGAAAATTGTATTTGTCTTCACTAATACTTGGGCGCTCAACTGGAGTCATAGATTCAATCGCTGTAGCGCGGTGGTAGTAAGGCAATAGCTGACCATCAGAAATCGCTGGATACTGGGTTTGGACGGTAGAAGCTAAAGCTGTTAAACCACGAGGTAGGTTTTCTTGGACATCTAACAAATCTGCCAAGCCAATAATAGAAATCGCACCTTCAGTATCCGCATCTAAATACAGCAAATTATTTATCGCTTCATCGATAAAGCCGCCGATGAGATGGGGGCGAAAATCATTGATAGCACTAGCAAGTTCGATATTGCCGAGTAGATGCCCTGTATCTAAAAATATCCGGCGATAAGCCCTGTCTTGATAGCGCCAAGCCGAGCGATAAAATACCGCCGTAGTAGCGACAGCAAGCTGGGTGTGTTGCAATACTGGATGCCAAAAACAAGCCGATTGCAAACTTTGCCAAACCTCACTTTCCCAAAAATGGACTAAACAATGATTTTGAGCTTGGTAGTTGTATAGTCCTGGTGGCAGCAATGGCGTACCGCGAGAAACTAAATAAATTTCGGCAGGATATAAGCCCCCTGCCGAAGGCGCAGCCCTTAAGTATATAGGCGCTCCCATTGTATCTACCCTAGCTGTCAACCCATAGCTAGATAATAGTAGCCGCGACAACCGCCGCCACCATACTTCTGTTGTTTCCTCTTGGAGGTATAGTTTTAGATCGATAGTTTTCCCTAGCTTGTACTCTTTAAACGGTGCTGGTTGCTTACTCCAGTCCAAACCTTGGCTTCTAGAAGCGATAGTCTCTGGATCGTATTTAGTCCGTTCGTGATAGTGCTGAGTTATGGAGGGTTGCAGTTCTGGCATCGAAGTTTAAATAAGCTTCATATGGTGTTAAATATTGACACTTTTCGCCGTACAAGAAAAGTAGGATTAGTTAAAAAACTTTGAACTAATCCTACTTTCGTCAGTAATGTCAGCCTTTTGAGGGAGATTAGCTAGTAATATCCTACAAATTGAGAAATTAATTCAAATAGTCTACTTTTTAGCATTTTTTGCCGTTTGCTCAGAAAAATTAGAGCCTTTGATAGTCAACAATGACTAAATTATTTAATAAGTTTCTCCTAGCCACCGAGCGCCAACCCCGTATTATTACTGATTTTTTCTTTACGATTACTATTTTTTCTTTGAATTGCCCGTATTTTTACCCAAACTTAATCAAAGCTTAGTTTCTTACGATAGGAAAAACTACTAAAGTACGTTCAGGTATTCATCCGTTTGTAGGCAAACAGGGATTGGAGATGGCGTTCTCGGTGGAACAAGATATTAGTCATCATCGCACCGCAATAACACTGAGTCCTTGCTGCGATTATTCAAAGATAATTAATACTGGTAGTAACGAGCAGAAAACCAAACTACTATGGTTTTCGGTAATTATACTAAGTAGTTTTTTTATTGCCGAATTAGCGACAGGGCTTTGGAGCGGTAGTTTGGCACTCCAAGCAGATGCAGGACATATGCTCTCAGACCTTAGCAGCTTAGGTCTAGCGATAGTATCTAAAAAATTAGCTACTAGACCTGCTAGTAAACGAGCGACCTTTGGACATCAGCGAGTAGAGGTTCTAGCAGCTTTAGCTAACAGTATTGCTTTAATTGTGATCGCTTTATCGATTGCTTGGGAAGGTGCAAGCCAGTGGCTAGAACCAACTCCAGTAATGGGGCTACCGATGGTGATATTAGCAGGAATTGGGCTATTGGTTAATAGCATCAATATTGCCTTACTCTACAAAGCAAGCCAAAACGATCTGAACTTACGCGGGGTTTTCCTGCATATGGTGGCAGATACGGCTAGTTTTTTAGGTGTAATTCTGGCGGCTATAGCTATCTACTTTTTCCATTGGTTGTGGGTAGATGGGTTTGTTAGTTTGTTAATTGCTTGTTTCTTGGGGTGGGGTGCTTTGCCTGTACTTCAAGAAAGCTGGGCAGTTTTGATGGAGTATGCACCCAATCCAATCAATTTAGCGGAGGTTGAAGCAGCACTCAAATCCTTCAATACCGTTGAGCAAGTAGAAAAATTACATATTTGGACAATAAGTTCTAACCGAATAGCACTGGTTGCTCATCTAAATGTAAATTTGCCTAGTGGTAGCGATCGCGATCGCTTATTAGGACAGCTAAAAGCTCACCTGAAGCAAGAGTTTGATATTGGAGAATGCACCTTAGAGCTAACAAGCTGTACCAAAGAATCCTTTGTTTTGCATCCTTTACTCAACAGCAATCTAATTGAGTTATTTGCTCGCCAACAACGTTAGATCGCCAATTGCTAAAAAGAACAAAATTTAATCTGTTAACTTAGCCACCCTAACAAATATGCGCGTCCATCATTTTGCACTTCTACTTGGGCTGACTACAGCAATTACATCTACCCAGCTATCTGTACAGGCTGCGGCGATGACCTATCAAATCCAGTCTGGTACAACTAGCTTGAGTTTAGATGAAGCTCTTTCACCCTTCGGTCTATCTTACAAGGTAGACTTTGATATTATTCCTCCCAGCAACGATCCTAATATTGTCGGTACCAACTTTACTTTCAGCTACGACGACCAAACAAAAGCTTTTACTCCCCTAAGTGGCACTATTGAGCATACAGGTAGCGTTGCTTTTAATGTAGACCAAGCACAGTTAGCTTTGCTATCCCCCTTTGAAATTGGTGACTTCTCCTTTGAGTTTGACGACGCTGGTTACTACCTTAGAGATAACGTCAGCACTGGTCAAAGACTATTTGACCTCAAAATAAATAGCGCGCCTACCTTTGATGGCACGAATTTATTAATTGAGGGCGCAGACGTATTAGTTTCTCAAGACTTTGACTATCTTCTAGACAATGCTACGGGTTCCGACTTGCCACTATTTGGTTTTAAAGTTGCTCAAGCACAAGTCAGCGCTACTGCCGTTCCCGAACCAGAAACTAATATTGCAGCCTTACTGTTACTAGCGGCTGGTATGGGTATGGCAATTAAGCGGCGGCATCAAGCTAAAAAGTTAGAACTTTAAGCAATGAATATAAGCCGCGCAATTCTTACTAGCTTAGTAGTTTTGTTAAGTAGCCCTGCTATTGCTTGGGCAGAAGACAAGCAAATTACTTATACACTCAATACTCAAAGTAATCACAGCCATCAAGCTTTGACAAAGCAAGCAGAGTCTTTGACAGGAGAATTAATCGAGCAAGCCTTCGCACAAAATCCTAGATTGACAGAAGTCACAGTGTCCATCATCGGCGAACGTAACGGTCAAGAAGTACCTCTATTGGCTGCTAAAGTTTCTCGCGCTAACTGGCAAAAAAATCCCCAAACTCAATCGTGGACGCAGTATTTCAGCAACTCTGCTGTACTGCTAGGCTTCAAGCAATTGCAGTCACCAACAAATGTAGTGCGTCCACAAAATAGTAACTTCATAGCTAAAGAAGTAGCATCTTCGCACCTAGAACCCAACTTTTACGAGTAAGCCAGCACAATTTCACTTTTCCTAACAAACAAATAGAGGCATCAGCAATGATAAATATCCTGAAAAAACGTTGGCAACGGGTAGCTTGGTTTATAGCTAGTTTTTTGACTGTCATGTTGTTTTCGTTCACTTCTAACCAAGCACCAACTACCGCCGCAGCTAGTCCCAAAACGGTAGTAAAGTCTAGTTTTTCTAGTGCCGCCTTTAAACAAGTAGCAGCTTCGCACCTAGAACCTAACTTCTACAAGTAATTTCAATCTCAAAAAAAATTAGCTAATTAGAGGCACTGCAATGATTGCATGGTTTGGAAGACACCTACGGTGGCTGGCTTTTTCATGGGCAAGTTTACTATGTACAAGTATGTTGGTGTTTGGAATGCCAGCACAAAACGCGATCGCCGCAGGTAACGGAATCAACGTTATTTTAATGATCGGTGATGGCATGGGCTGGGAAATGGCTCGCGCGGCCGCCGTTGCCAACGGTACTCCTATGTACAAAGGTGGCAAGGGTAGAGGTCTAAGCTTTCAGAACCTAGCTGGTTACGCTCAGATGACCACTTACGGAACCACAATTGCTGGTTCTACCATAGATGATGATGACAATCCAGTAGTTGATGCCAACGGCAATCCCGTAATTGCCTTTGATACTGGTAATTCTGCTTTAGATAATTCCAATTTAGATAACACCGATCCCCTAACGGCAACGGGTGCAAGTCCAGTTCGTCCTGGTTTTGCCTTCAAACCCTTACCTTTTAATCCTGGTACTGAGGCAGATGGTGGTAGCACTGATTTGTCGCTAGGTAACTTAGTCGGTTACGAACCACAAAGAGGCGGCCCAAATCCTTGGACACCTATTAGCCCTACGCAATCTACTGCTGACGGTTACGACAAAGAGTACATCAAGTACAGCTACCCCGACTCTGCTAACACAGCAACCACACTTTATACCGGGGTTAAGACTTATAACAACGCAGTCGCTGTAGACATCTTTGAGAAAGACCTGACCACAATTTTGCAAACTGCCACTAAACTTGGCAAATCTACAGGCGTAGTTACTTCTGTACCAATTACTCATGCCACTCCGGGAGCCGCGATCTCTACTGTCAACCGCCGTGCTAAGTACGACCAAAATCCAGCTGTAGCCACTAGCCCTGCTCCTGCCTTAGACAGTATTTTGCAGGATGCTCTAACACAGTTCAAGCCCACAGTATTGTTAGGCGGCGGTCATCCATTAGATTTCCAAAACAGAACTAATGTTGGACCAGTTAATAACTACACTTACATTAAGCAGGAGACCTACGATACCTTAAGAACCAATCCCACTAATAACCGTTACGGTTACACTTTCTTAGAGCGCGGTCCTGATGCTGCCAAGAAGCTAATCGATACAGCAAAAGGAATCGAACCAGAATCAGGCGATCGCTTGCTCGGCTTGTATGGCGCTCGCGGTCAAAATGGTAACTTGCCAGTCAGTTCAGCCAATGGCGACTATAGCACTACTGGTCTTGATATGTTCTCATTATTTTCTACGGCAACAGATGAGGATAATCTTACCCCAGGAATTCCTCAGCCTGATACTGTTCGTCCGTTAGCTCCCGGCGAAACTGATGCTCAATTCATAGCCAGAGAAGTAAACGAAAACCCTACTTTGGCAGATTTGACAACCGCAGCTTTGGAAGTTGTCAGCAAAGACAAAGACGGCTTCTGGATGATAATTGAAGGCGGAGACATTGACTGGGCTGCTCATGATAATAATATGGACAACCTAATTGGGACAATGAATAGTTTTGATCAAGCTGTCCAAACAACAATCGATTGGATCGAGAAAAATGGCGGCTGGAGAAAAAATCTCCTAATTGTTACTGCCGATCACGATCACTACTTAACTTTGAATGACAACTTCCCCGAACTATTAAAAACTAAGGGAGCAGAAGCTTTAACTTTTGTAGAGCATAACCCCGCCAATGCCGGACACTTCTGGGGTTCAGATCCTAACGTAAAATACGGCTGGGGCAGTCATACTAACCGTCTAGTGCCAGTTTATTATCAAGGAGGAACTTCGACCTTGACACAGTTTATTGGCAAAGGCTACAAGGCTTATGGATTTGACGTGCCTGGGGTTCCTGGCGCTGTAGATCAAGTCCACATTTATCAAGTCATGCTCAACGCACTTACAGCACCCGTAAGAAGAAGTTAGTTTTAAATCGCCTACAAAACAAAACAAGGGGAGGCATAACGCCTCCCCTTGTTTTTATGACTTAACTAGATGTATTACTTAGACTCGGTAAAATCCGCATCAATTACATCATCGCCACTAGGGGTAGAAGCAGAACCACTACCACCATCATCCCCAGGAGTACCAGGTGCTTCACCGTCGCCACCGCCACCACCTTGCTGATACAAGTTAGCGCCGATAGTGTACAGAGTTTGCTGGAGTTCGGGCATCAAGGTTTTGATTTGATCGTCATTTTCTGAAGCGATCGCATCTCTGAGGTTTTTGACCATGCCTTCAATCTTAGCTTTGTCATCGGCGGGGACTTTATCGCCCAAGTCAGCAATTTGTTTTTCTGCTTGGTAGGCTAAAGAATCTGCCTGATTTTTGCGTTCGATTTTTTCACGGCGCTCTTTGTCGGTAGAAGCATTTTGCTCAGCTTGCTGTACCATCCGCTCGACTTCAGATTTGTCGAGGGTAGAAGCGCCAGTAATGCTAATGGACTGCTCTTTACCGCTACCTTTGTCTTTAGCTGTGACATTGAGAATACCGTCGGCATTGATGTCAAAGATAACTTCAATTTGCGGTACGCCGCGAGGTGCTGACGGAATACCATCTAAACGGAATGTTCCCAAACTCTTGTTATCGGTAGACATTTCCCGCTCTCCTTGGAGGACGTGAATTTCTACATTGCTTTGACCATCTACCGCCGTTGAGAATACTTCCGACTTTTTGGTAGGAATAGTTGTGTTGCGGGGAATAATTTTAGTCATTACGCCACCGAGGGTTTCTACTCCCAATGATAGCGGGCTAACGTCGAGTAGCAAGATTCCGGTAACGTCTCCTGCTAATACTCCAGCTTGGATTGCCGCACCTACAGCTACTACTTCATCAGGGTTGACAGTTTGATTAGGATCTTTGCCGAGTATCCGCTTCACTAAGTCTTGGACGGCAGGAATCCGGGTAGAACCACCTACTAAGACAATTTCATTGATGGCACTTTTATCTAACTTGGCATCGCGCATCGCATTTTCTACAGGAATGCGGCAGCGATCGATGAGGTCAGAACAAAGTTCTTCAAATTTGGCACGGGTTAGAGTCGTATCTAGGTGCTTGGGCCCGTCTTGGGTAGCGGTAATAAAAGGTAAGTTGATTTCCGCTTGAGTGACGCTAGATAGCTCAATTTTTGCTTTTTCTGCCGCTTCTGTTAAGCGCTGCAAAGCTTGCTTATCTTTGCGTAAGTCGATGCCTTCTGAGCGTCTAAATTCGTCAGCTAAGTAATCGACGATCTTTTTATCAAAGTCGTCACCACCCAAGTGAGTGTCACCGGAAGTTGCTAATACTTCAAATACACCATCGCCTACTTCTAGCACCGATACGTCAAACGTACCGCCACCAAGGTCAAATACTAAGATCGTTTCGTTGCTCTTTTTGTCGAAACCGTAAGCCAAAGAAGCAGCCGTAGGCTCGTTGATAATCCGCAATACTTCAACTCCAGCAATGCGTCCGGCATCTTTGGTAGCTTGACGCTGGGAGTCGTTGAAATAAGCAGGGACGGTAACTACAGCTTGGGTGACAGTTTCACCTAAGTATTTGCTAGCATCTTCTACCAGCTTTCGCAGCACTTGAGCAGAGATTTCTTCGGGGGCAAACTGCTTGCCAGCACCAGGACAGTCTAATTTGACATTGCCGCTACCATCGCGAATAACTTTGTAAGAAACTTCGGTTGCTTCGTGGGTTACTTCTTCGTATCTACGTCCGATAAAGCGCTTGACCGAATAAAAGGTATTTTCGGGGTTCATTACCGCTTGACGTTTGGCGATTTGACCAACTAAGCGATCGCCATTTTTGGCAAAGGCAACGACTGATGGCGTTGTCCGAAAACCTTCCGCATTAGCAATTACGGTGGGCTTGCCACCTTCCATCACTGCTACGCAAGAATTTGTTGTACCTAAGTCAATTCCAACTACTTTTGCCATTGGAGATATTTAGCTCCCTATAACTACTAAAAATTTATGGACAATTCAAAACTAAAAATTGCACTCAGTACGTTGGTTTTTGTACTATTTTATATACTGAGCTTGACTAGCCAATGGTTCCTAGGGGGGTTTTCCGAACCTGGGGCAGGGCGGTCAATTTCTGAGGATTGGCTAACAAAATGATTGCTACTTGTCTTCAATTACTTTCACTGTTGTTAATGTAAGTAAATTTCAGGCTTGAGTAATTAGTGCGAACCGTAATTTAATAGTTGTGTTTGCCGTCCGTAGGCGTTTTTTAACGGTCGTGGCAGTGTCTGTTGATAAATTTTTGCTCTACAAACTGCCAAAAGTACCTAAATATATGTCATTTATCGCTTTGATTACTTTGATAGGTTAGAAGTCAGCTATCCAATCTCAACATATTTTCAATTACTGTAGAACTGGCTGTGAAGCCCAACAGTAGTAGATTCATTGCGTCTTATGATGTTAGGCAAGTTGTTAAAGCAGCGTTACCAAATTGTTGAAGCCTTGAGGGCAGGAGGAGGATTTTGTCAAATCTATCTAGCTAAAGACATTACTCAAGCAAATTGCCCCAAATGTATTGTCAAGCAACTACTACCAACAACAGGCAATTGTGCCAGTAGCTTGGTGGAAAATATTAAGAAATCGCTGGTTAGAGAAGGAGAAGCCCTCAACACGCTCAGCACCTATAACCGCGTTCCTGACCTTTTGGCTTACTTTGAGGAAGATGGAGAGTTTTACTTAGTCCAAGAGTTGATTGAGGGCTATTCTCTCTGTACGGAAATCTATCCTGGTTGTTGCTGGAGCGAAAATCGAGTTATTCGACTTCTCTACGAAGTATTGGAAATCTTAGCGGTAGTGCATAGCTATGGATTAATTCATCGCGATATCAAACCAAGCAATCTAATTAGACAAAACGGCACGCACAAGTTGGTTTTGATTGATTTTGGTGCAGCTAAGCAAACTTGGACGCAAGCAGTCATAGACTACGAAAAAACTCGCATAGTTGCCTTGGGTGCAGACGCTACGATCGCCATCGGTACGCCAGGATATATGCCCGCCGAGCAAGAACGCGGCACTCCTAGACCTAGTAGCGATATTTATGCTTTGGGCATGATGGCTATTCAAGCCCTGACGGGGCTAAATCCTTCCCAACTGCTAGAAAACTCGGAAACCGGAGAAATTTTGTGGCAGCAGCACGTTAAAGTTTCCCATGCCTTTGCTGGTATTTTAAACAAAATGGTGTCTTACCACTTTAAAGACCGCTATCAATCGGCGACAGACACTTTACAGGCACTCCAACCGCTAATTAATCTGTCTATTCCCCCCACAGGGCAAGAAACGCCAGCTTTTCAAGAGCTTGCCAGCAATACTAATTTAAAAGGCAAACAGAGGCTATCTGTTGTATCGGGCGCGATCGCATTTCTTTTGGCTTTAAGCGCGGGCGGCTACTATTTGCTGTCCTCACCTTTTCCTACTCTTAGAGCCGAAAAACCCCTAGCTGCGGCTGCTTCAAATGCCACTTTAATCCATACCTTAAAAAGTCATACAAATGTTGTTTGGTACGCTATTTCAAGCTTTGACGGTCAAACATTAATTAGTAGTAGTGGAGACAAAACAATCAAAGTATGGAGCTTAGTAACAGGAAAGTTGCTGCGGACTTTAGCAGGAAATTCCGAGCAGGTTTTGTCGGTGGCAATTAGTCAGGGCGATCGCACTATTAAAGTTTGGCGGCTTGGGCCTTAAGCTTTTCGCTAAGGCGCGATCGCACTTTGTGTTGGAGTGTAGTCGTGCGATCGCATGAGCCGAAAGCAGATAATAGAATAAATCAAATAATTTTTTACCTTCAAGCAGAGGTTGCCGTGTCTGTTACTACTCAAACCCCTGAATCGCAGCTAACCATTTCCTATCCTCTTTTGCCAGAAGATTTTATTCTCCCCGATGACCTAGTAGAAAATACAGACCAGCCTTTATTAGCGGCGGCTTTACGCCAACCTTTGACCGCCTTTCCCAATCTAGTGCAGGATGCTTTAGTTGTTTCTAACTTTGCTTTGTGTGCCGCAATTGGCAGGAGAATTATTTGTAAAGCACCAGACTTTTTGTATGTGCGACCTGTAAATCTAAGACAATCATCTCAAATTCGCCGCAGCTATACTCCTAATACGGAAGGGGTAATTCCTCAAATAGTGATGGAGTTTCTTTCTGCTACTTATGGCGAAGAATACTCTGTTGAGTTTACAGAGGGTGTAGGTAAGTGGTTTTTTTACGAGCAAGTTATTCAAGTACCTCGCTATGCAATCTTTCGACCAGATACCGGGCGACTTGAAGTTTATGCTTTAGAAGCTGGACGCTATCAAGTTCAAACCCTAGAAGAATCAGAACGTTGTTGGATACCTGGATTAGAGCTATTTTTAGGAGTATGGGAGGGAACCCACGAAGGCAGAACTGGCTATTGGCTGCGATGGTGGGATGCTCAGGGGGAACTACTATTGTGGTCAGAAGAACGGGTAGAACTTGAACGCCAACGGGCTGAACAAGAACACCAACGAGCAGAAAGATTAGCAGAACAGCTACGTCAGTTGGGAGTAGATCCAGAGGTTTGAGTGCTGCAACAAAGGGCGATCGCGCATCAGCCACTTTTCGTTAAGGTGCGATCGCTACTTTGATTACTTTTCGCGCTTTCATATCCTGAAATACTTGCTCTAAGTCTTGCAATGAGCGTTTTTCGCTAATTAATAATTCAAAAGGGATGCTTCGACTAGCTAGGAGCGATAATGCTGCGCGTACATACTCAGGAGTGTTGTGAAATACGCCTTTAAGAGTTAATTCGCTGTAATGCAGTTGTTCGGTATTGACGCTAATTGTCGTATCTCGCGGACAACCACCAAAGAGATTAACTGTTGCGCCAGGGCGCGCTAATGCGATCGCATCTTCCCATACACTAGGTACGCCTGTCGCCTCAATTACTACATCTGCGCCCCATCCATCGGTTAAATCTTTCACTACTTGGGTAGTATCTTCTATGTGTTTGTAGTTAAATGTTTTAGCTGCCCCTAGTTTTTCTCCAACTTGCAACCTCGCCTCATTACCACCAAATAACAATACTTCTGCGCCTATTTGATTGGCTAATACTGCCACAAACATGAGTCCAATTGCTCCATCTCCTAGCACTACTACGCGCTTACTTGCCAAAACATTCGATCTGGCGACTCCGTGCAATACGCAGGCTAAAGGTTCCGTTAATGAAGCTAATTCATGCGGCAATTCGTCAGGAATAGATAGCAAGTTCTGCTGGACAATCGGGGCAGGAATTTTTAGATATTGAGCGAATGTGCCGTTATTCCAAGTGATATTTGGGCAAAGAGAATACTCTTGCTGTTGACAAAAAAAACATTTTGTGCAAGGAGCCGAATTATTAGCAACAACGCGATCGCCTATTTGCCAATTGTTGACATTTTGCCCGACAGCAACAATAGTTCCAGCAGCTTCATGTCCAAATAAAGTCGGAAGTTGTAACATTTTGGCATGACCACCCCGCCGCCATACTTTCAAATCTGTACCGCAAGTAGTGGCACTAGAGACTTCAATTACAACTTCCCCGTCGGCAACAGTAGGATCGGCAACTTGTTCTAAGCGTAAATCTTCCTTACCGTAGAGTAGGGCAGCCAGCATAAATTTATTGTCTGTAATTTGGGTTTCACGATTTTATCAGGGTTCAGACAACTTTTTGCTGGCATAGTTACTAGCGTTTGCTGGCAACGGCTGGTTCTTTGGGCGGTATTTTGCTAACTGCTAAAATTGGTACTTCTTGCCAACAGGAGGTACAAAACCAATACACACCACGTTGGCGGACGTGACGTAGCAAAGGATTACCGCAGCAAGGGCAATTACTATTATGGTCTTGCATAATTTATCTCCGTGTTTCAAAAAGAATGAAGCGCGATTTTTTAAAGCAGTACACCGATCTAAAAAATGTGAAATTAAAGTAGATAACAGCGACCTAATCGTTTTCAGTTTGATAAATTAGAGCGATGTTTTTTATTTGATAGTTCTGGCAACTACACTGACCAGGATAGACGCTATTTTCTGAAGCCTCATCTATCTTGGGGATCATCAACTACGAAAGTATTTTTAGCGATCCCCAAAAGTCAGCATAAAAACTTTCAGTTCCATTAATAAATGCCTAGGCATGGGCAGCAAGTGCCGCTCTTTAGTAGCATAGGGAAGGCAAGTAGAGCAAAAAAAGTTGGACGGCGTAGCTTTATGTTAGAGGAAGTATTAATGCCTAAATTGCGGCGACCGATTTTGGTAGGTGGAGTTGGTTTATCTTTGGCGCTGTGGCTGTTGCAAAGCTTTAATAGCTCAATGGGACAATGGAGCGAATTGGGCTTATTTGGGGTGATCGCTCTTTGTATTTGTCTATGGTTATCTCAACAAAATAAATTAAAAAAAGCTCAATTAGTCGATAATTCACCTCCAAGTCGGCAAAAAGCGGAAATAGTAATTGCAAATACTAATAATGCAATTAACCAATTGCAAACTGAGTCCGAAAATCATATTGCGTTACCACTGCTACAAGCGCAATTTACAAAAATAAATAATGAGTTAGAAAGGCAGTATCTAAATATAGCTATTACAGGTGGCAAGGCAGTAGGTAAAACAACGCTACTAAAAGCATTATCTGGTTGGGAAAATACAGGCGATAAATCTGTAAATTTCCAAGAAACTAAGCCTTTATTTACACCAGAAAACAATACCTTGCTAGAGGCAAATTATGCCGACTTAGTAATATTTGTTACCAGTGGAGACTTGACCGATTCCCAGTGGCAAATATGGCAGCAAATGGCAGTCAAAAATCAACGGACAATATTAGCTTTTAATAAGCAAGACCAATACCTAAGCGAAGCACGATCAACGGTACTGCATTCATTGCAACAAAAAGTTGCCGATGTAGTTGCAATGAATGCAAATCCAAATCAAGTCAAAGTCCGCCAGCATCAAAGCGATGGTTCGGTGCGCGAATGGTTAGACAAACCCGCCGCCGATATCAGCCAACTAAGCGATTATTTGCAGCAAGTGGTAATCAAAGAAGGACAAGAATTAATTTGGGCGACAACTATTAGACAGGCAACGAGTTTGCAACTAGAAGCAAAAACTGCTCTAAACCAAGTAAGACACCAAAAAGCTACTCCGATTATTGAGCAATATCAGTGGATAGCTGCCGCCGCCGCTTTTGCTAACCCCGTTCCAGTTTTGGATTTGTTGGAAACCGCCGCAATTAATGCTCAATTGGTAGTGGAATTAGGCAATATTTACCAACAAAAGTTTTCACTCCAGCAAGCACAAACCGTAGCCGGAACAATGGGGAGCTTGATGTTGAAGCTGGGACTCGTCGAATTATCTACAAAAGCGATCGCTACTTTATTGAAAAGCAATGCCATCACTTTTGTCGCTGGTGGTGCATTACAGGGAATTAGCGCAGCTTATCTGACTCGCGTTGCTGGACTAAGTTTGATTGAGTATTTCCAAAGTCAAGAAGTAGCTGTAAATGCTGAGACTGGCTTAAATCTAGATAAATTTGGGCAAACCTTACAAAAGGTATTTCAGCAAAACCAACAAGTCGCTCTATTGCAATCTTTTGTCCAGCAAGGAGTAAGTCGTTTATTACCAGAATCTCAGGTTAAAGCTGACGGTAGCGCCTCTTAGTTTAAGTGGTTTAGAAATTGCCAGAGATATATTTAGTCGGCTTAAGCCGACTTTAGCTTATTAGCCTGGGGTTTTAACCCTAGGCGGGCTAGTTAATAGATTGACCTAAAAAGCTTTCATACCCTGCTTTAAACTTTTGCTTTCCCTGATTTTCGATAATACTACCGTGAGCCATAATTACTCGCTCAAAATCCCAATCAAGAATTTTTTGCACTGCTAATTTAATCTTTGCTTTTTCCGTGGTTGCAACTTTTTCTAGCAAGGATGGACTAAAAGATTTGTATCCGCCAATGACTCTCGCGGCAAATTGAGTAACTAAAGGAAAGCTATCATCAAAGTGAAATGCAATGTCTGTAAGAATCAAGGTGCGGCTTTTTGGGTGAAAGAAAACCCACTCATTTATTAAGTCAATGCCTTTGAAGCCAAGAGTTTTAAAGCCATCAAACAACACGCAACGAAGCTCAGTAGGAAAATTATCTACATTACTATCAATTTTGCGATCGATGGGAAGTTCTGGTTTTTTGACTTCCAAGCCTGGAGTAGCCCAAAATGTTGCTTTTGGGTAGAGGGCTTTGAAATCTGCTGCAAATAGATAGTGATAAAGGTTTGGGGCAATAATGTGCGAGACTGTGCCAAGCTCGTCAAGCTGACGGATAGTTGCGCTATCGATTTGAATTGGCGAAATAACGGCTATTTCTAGGTTTTTTAGCCGAATAACCGTCATTCTTGTACCAACACCCAAGCCAAAATACTTAAATGGGGCTTCTGCAACCCAAATATCAGGAGCAATTTCTTTAAGCATATTTAAACTATATAGATGTGATCGCGATCTCTAAAACATCAATCAATTATTACTTCTCGATCTTGAAGAACAATATAGGATTACCGTCAACGATCTTTTCTTCTACTTGTTTCATCCCAATTCTTTGAGCAACTTTTTGAGATTCTAGGTTTGGCTTGTTGCAGCTTGCTAACAGATATTGATAGCCAAGCTCGTTAAAAAAATACTCCAATAGGCGGTTAGATGCTTCGGTAGCGTAGCCTTTTTTGGTTGCTTGGGGTAGCAAAGCATAAGCCAACTGGGGTTGCTTTTCGGCAAAGAAATACCACAAACCAGCAAACCCAATAATTTTTTGTTCGCCCTTAGTCTCAATAAACCACAGCCCAAACTTTTGTTCATTAAAGAGCTTTTGACTTTCTAGTAGCATTTCTTCAACCTGTTGGCGAGAAAAAATGAGATCGTCGCACAAATACTTTCTCACGTAGGGATCTATGAAAATATTGTGCAAGATATCAAGTTGGCTATTTAAGATTGGTTGCAGTAATAAGCGCTGAGATTCTAATCTTAGTTCTTGAAAGTGCATAAGGATACAGCCTTATTGGAAATTGACACTTAAGCAAGCAACTGATTTAGTTGTTCTGGAGTGCTACGAATTAGTAATTGCATGATACCTGCATCAAAAGTTCGCTTAAAATCGGGGTCGGAAGCATAACGTTTATAAAGGTCAAGTTCTCGCTTTCGTTCTTGGCTAACAGCTTGTTGGATTAACTGCTCTAAAGCAATGCGGCGGTTTTGTTCGTCTTGATTATCAACTACTTGGGTTTGATAATTGGGATTATTGACAACGTGCTGGGCAATGTTAATAAATTTAACTCTTTGCTCTTGGGGTGTGGCATCCCAACCAGAAAAAAAGCGATCGTTAAAGGCGGCGATAATTTCACTCAGGGAATCGCTTTGGGGCGCATCGCCGCGATAGCCTCGCAGATTGGAGTTTTGGGGGTCGATTTGCGCTTCTGTTGATTCAAGAGTGATCGCATAATTAAGATGCACTCGTTCTAAACCATAGGTAGATAAATCGATACTTTCGAGCAATTCGTCAATTTGGTCTACGGCGGGATCTCTAACGTATAGTTTGGGGATGAGGAATTTCAAAAACCAGTACAATTTCTCCCAATTCAAATTGTTGTAAAGAATTATACAAGCAACTTGACCGTAGATTTTGACAAACTGTTTAGCCTTAATTTTGAAGTCAATCTTATCTTCATTTTCTAACTCTAATTCTTGATTGAATCTCGCCGCCGCTACGTCTATATAATGGGCTAAGTTGGTCTGCGGGGACTTTGTTAAAAAATAGCTCGTTAAACTGTTGAATTTCTTGGCTTTCGTAAACCCCCACAATTGCCAAAGCTTCTCGCAAATCGTGCAGGACGTTGACATCGGTAGGTTCGCTTAAAGATGTGGAGGTGTAAAAATCATCAAAAGCGTGTCGGATATCATCAACGGTGTTGAAAAAGTCAAGCACAAAAGTATCGACTTTGCCCATTTTGTTGTTGCAACGATTGAGGCGCGATAGAGACTGTACGGCTAGAACAGATTGCAGCTTTTTGTCTACATACATAGTGTGCAAAAGCGGTTCGTCAAACCCGGTGAGAAACTTGTTAGCAACTATTAAAATTTTGCAATCATCGGCTTTAAATTGCTGGGGGATATCTTTACTAGGAAAGCCGTTGAGGGTGTCTTCGGTGTATTCGATGCCATTTACAGTTTTTTTGCCAGAAAAAGCAACGATCGCTTTAAAGGGTGAATTTTCGCGTTTTAAGGTTTTGCAAATGGCGAAATAGTAGCCAATAGCCGCTTCAATGTTGCGAGTGACGACCATTACTTTAGCTTGTCCTTTGAGCTTTCTGGGCTTGTAGACTTGCTCTAAAAAGTGATTTACCATGATTGTCGGCTTTGGTAGCGATCGTCTCTTTATGCCCTTCTACATAGGCTCTCAGCTTCTTTTGAGCTTTGGCTGTATCGAATAGGGGATTGTCTTCGACAGATTTTTGAATCTCGTAGTAGCTGCGGTAGGTGGTATAGTTTGCCAGCACATCCAGAATAAAACCTTCTTCGATCGCTTGTTTCATCGAATAGAGATGAAATGGTACAAATTTTCCATCGGCGTTTTGCTGTCCAAATTTCTCTAGGGTGGTGTTTTTGGGGGTAGCGGTGAAGGCAAAATAAGAGGCGTTTTTACCTAGTTTGCGCCCTTCCATTGCTTTAAGAATTTTGTCTTGGATGTCGTCTTCGATTTCTTCGTCATCGTTACTTAAAGCCGCGTTCATTTTGTCCGCCGCTTGACCGCTTTGGGAGGAGTGCGCCTCGTCGATAATGATGGCAAAATTGCGATCTCGTAAATCTTCTACACCATTGACAATAAAGGGGAATTTTTGAATAGTTGTAATAATAATCCGCTTACCTGTTTCTAGCGCGGTTTTGAGTTCTTGAGCATTATCTGTATGGGTAATAATATTTTTAATTTCCGAGAAACCTTTGATGTTGTCGCGGATTTGTTTATCAAGGTTGGTGCGATCTGTTACTACAACTACCGAATCAAACAGGGGGTAATCGCTCCCTGGTGCGTATAGCTCGATTAGTTGGTAAGCTGTCCAGGTAATAGAATTAGATTTGCCCGACCCGGCGGAGTGTTGAATTAGATAGGTGTGTCCTACGCCATTTTTTTGAGCATGAGTTAGCAGTTGGCGGACTATATCGAGTTGGTGATAGCGGGGAAAGTAGAGAGATTTTTGCTGAAGGGGGGTTTTGCTATCTTGGGGAGCTAAAATCGCTAAGTGTTCGATGATATTTGTAAAACTGCGACGGGTGAGAGTATCTTCCCAAAAATAGGCGGTTTTGTGTCCGTTTGGGTTGGGGGGGTTGCCTTTACCAAAGTTAAAACCTTTGTTGAAGGGTAGAAAGTAGGTATTGTTTTTGTCTAGTTTGGTTGTCATCCATACTTCATCGGTATCTACGGCAAAGTGGACGACGCACCGCGCAAACTGGAGGAGGGTTTCGGCGGGATCTCGGTCAGTTTTATACTGTTCTCTAGCGTGGTAGACCGTTTGACCCGACCAAGGGTTTTTTAATTCTATAGTGGCGATCGCAATTCCATTGATAAATAGCACCATATCAATAGACAGCATGGGATTACTTTTTGAGTAATGCACCTGGCGAGTGACAGAAAATATATTGCGATCGAAGTTCTCTAAAACCTTGGGATTTGCGTCGTTGTAGGGGAGGCTATAAAGCAAGGTCAGATGAGCGTCATCAATTTCTAGTCCCTTTTTCAATACTGAAAGAATGCCACCAGTTTTGATTTTACGGTCTAGCCGCTCTAAAATAAGTCTTTGCCAGTTGGGGCGATCTTTGAGCTTTTCTAATTCTTCTTTTTGGGTTGTTTCCAGAAATCGCCAAAACTTGGCGCTATCAATGGCAAATTCGCGCTCGAAGTCCGCACCGTTGCCTTTTTCGTAGCGAGAATGGTCTATTAGAGAGGTTTCGATGCAATTTTCTAGCGCCTGCTCGTTAGTTTGGCTAACCATTTTAGTTCCTGCAAATAGGATATTTTTTTAAATGCTTTGATATCTAGTTGTTCAATTCATCCTAGTTTGGCTTACCAAATGGTTTGAATAACTGACAGCGCTCTGATTTTGCAACCTTTCGTAACCAAAGGTAAATTGAGGCAAAGTGCTGTTGCGGCAATAATGCGATCGCCCATTTCAGGAACAGTTAGGCGAGGAATTTTAGCTAAAGACTCAGCTACCAACAGATCCATTGGCGCAACAACTAAACCAACATTAGGATCGGTTAGAGCCTGTAAAAGTTGTTCTAGGGCTATTTCAGGAATTTTATTTTTTTCAACTAGGTATGTTATTTCTACCACTGAAATTGCTGATATATAAATTGCATAACCATTATTAATTGCGCCATTGAGAGCCAATACGGCATCCGGTGATAACTTCTTAGAGTTTTGCAAATACCAAATAATTGTATGAGTATCAGCAACTACCGCACTCATGATTCAATATCCGTTGAGAAATCCCACATTTCCTGTCTAGCTTCGGTAATTTCTTCCTCTGTAATCTCGATAGGTAAGTTTGCCCAAAGTCCTTTTAAGCTATTAGGAGGATGAATGTTTATTTCTTGGGGTTTTTGGAGATTTCTTTTAAACTGCAAAAAATCAACAAACTGAATTACGGCTTCTTGTTCTTCTGGAAGTAAGGTTTCTAACTTTTGAAACAGTTGCTCTTTGACCGTCATAATTGCTCTATTACTCCGCTTTTAAAATCTGTGCTGCATATACATCGCATTTTATTTTTGATTCATCAGTCGTTGCACCGGAATTTCTACATCGGGAAAGGCAAAAGGCGACACTACACCAGTTTTGAAGGTTCGCTCGGTGGTGTAACGATCGCTTTCTAAGTCTCGAAAAACTATAAGCTCTTTACCCGTAAGGTTTACTACCCAATATTCAATAATACCCGCTTCGCTATAGGTGGCTTTTTTTTCGTTTAAGTCTTTGTCAAGTGTGGTGCTTGAGAACTCAATCAGCCAAAAAATATTGCTGGGATAGGGATGGTGTTTTAGATAAACCGATCCTAGAGGTTGAGCGATCGCTAAATCTGGGATAGGTTCAGATTGGTTGGGTAAGGTGATGGGGTGCGCCTCGCGGACTTTGGCGCGATCGCCTAATAATGCCCGTAAATAATCCCCAACTTCGCTATTGTAGTAGGCGTGGGACTCTCCTTCGGGGGGCATAACTATAATATCTCCGCGCAATAGTTCGACGGGCTGATCGTCAAATAGTCCCAATGCGATCGCCTGATGGTAACGTTCTATTGTCCATTTATAAGCGGTAATCATAGTTATTTAGCCTTAAAACGCAATAGAGCAACGGTGGGATGGTAACTATTATTTAATTGGGCTTCAGGGCTTTGCGAAAGGTGGTTGCGGCTTCTAATCGAGACGTTTGGGCAATTAATACGCAACGGGTAAGTAAATCTAGATCGAGGGTTGCAAGTTCTGAAATCTCGCTGCGGGAAATCTTTTCGTAGCAATTATCTCGCAAATGATAAAGGCTAAATAGCCCGTCTTGCCATAACCATACTTCAGGGACATTAAGCGCTTGATATCGCTGGAGTTTTTTGGAACTACCGCTATTAAAAATTACTTCGATTACTAAATCGGGGGTTGGCTTTGATGTCCCAAAACAGTAAGATTCATCCGCCTCGGCTGAGACTTCCCCTTCTCGCTCTTGCGTCATAGAACCTGTAGGATCAAATTCGATTGCCATTTCTAAACAGAACAATTCGATCAACATCCCAATGATGGTTTTAAAAAATTCGTGTTCGCGTCCCGGCATAATAATTTCGATTTCGCCGTTGTAGTAGGATAGTCTGACCCCTGGCGACTCGGCAAAACCTGCTTGAATTAGCTTAAAATGTTGCCAGGTAATACCCCCATAAACGAGGCGCTGATCGGTAGAGAGATAATTGAGAAGGGGAGTTTGGGTCATCGTCAGACCTCATAATTGGGCTGGATCGCACTTTTAATTTTAAGACTTTTTTAGCGGTAGACATCTCCGCGATGTCCAACCTTAACCACAGCAATTAAGAGCGTTTGATCTTGAATTTCATAAATAATGCGGTAGTCTCCTACACGAATGCGATATAAACTTTCTGCACCTTGCATTTTGAGTGCGCCGGGAGGACGTGGATTTTCTGTTAGTTGTTCGAGGCGTTCAACGATCGCTAATTGCACAGACTGAATTAGTTTTTTAATTTGACGTTTGGCGGCTGGAGTAATCTCAACTTTATAGGTCATAACCCAAGTTCTTGTTTTAAATCAGCAAGAGACGTTGTACCGTACTGCTTTGCTTCTTCTATTGCAGTACGAGCGGCTTCTAAATCGGCTTGGGTTTCTAATTCTTCTCGGTCTTGTTTTGCTTTGAGAAAACGTAAAAAATCAAGTACCTCGTCTAGTATGGGTTCTGGGGTTTGTTCAATTTCTTGGAGTAGCAAATATTTTGTATTCATTGTCCTTTGACCTTGATTGATTTGATATTTGTATTCTGAGCCAAAAGTAACTACCTACGGAAACTCAAACGATCGCAAAGTTCCTTAAACTTTTATTTTTCCGGTTACGGCTTCCGCTATATAAACTTGCTTCAACTCTTGAAAAATAGATATTTCCTGTAGGGCTGTATCTATTGCTTCTAAATAAGATTTTATGACTTTCGATAGCCATTTACTAATTTTTATCTGCTCATCTAATGGCGGAAGTGGCAACCGATGACTAGCTAGAATTGCTAGATAAATACTTGGCTGCGCCGTTTGTGAAACATTTTCTTCAACAAAGTATTTAAAAATGTGGCTTTCCGTATAGTCAATGAAATACTCTTGAGCAAGCTGATTAGGTTTACATCGAACGTAGCCAACATGGCGTGTAAAAGACAAAGGCATATGCTCACGAGCAACGAGAGCAGCAAACCCGATTGAGCCAACTAAAGTGACTAATACATCTCCCACTTCTGGCTTAACTCTGGGATGACCTAACTTATAAGCATTTTCTGAAATATACGTCGCTTTATCTATAGCTATTTTTCGATTGCGAATATGTTGTGTGGATATAAAATTAATTCCTTCGTCATGCTTTGCTGGGGTAATATGCAGCCCATCTTTGATAACTTCACAGCAGTATTTAAGTTGGGACAATTTCCAATGAGTAGGCATCTCGCCTAACCACTCAATACCACGATCGCACATAGGAACATTTGGATCTAAACCTCTGGTAACAGCTTGATTAATCAGAATAGCTTTTTGTTCTTGTAGGAGTTCGATGAGGCGCTGTTTTTGGGCGATCGCTTGGTCAATTTCGGCGGTTTTGCGATCGAGAAATTCAACAATTTTTTTTTGTTCTTCGATAGGAGGGACAGGGGAGCGTATGCCAAAAAAGTTATCATTTTTAATAACTTTTCTCAATCCTGTGTATAGGGGTTGTAGACGTTTATCAATATCGAGTGAAAGATAATAGTAATAAAGGTAACGGCTATTAACATCATCAACGCACTCGATTACTGTATAAGCTCCTGTAATCATTCCTTTTTGATTTGCATGACCAACAGTCCGAGGGGTTTCCTCAATATCAAAGAGGCAAAATATTAGATCGTTAGGAGCAACAATTTTGTATGTATTAAATTCCGCAGGAAATTTACCCTGTGGATTTTCCATGTTTCTTGCTATAACGCCCTGCAATGTAAGAGATAGCAACGTAAACTCGTTAGACTTTTTCCCAACAGAGTCTTTTTTTTCTTTAAAAATAAATTTATTTTTTCGCAAATCCCAATGGCTAGGGATTTCGCCTAACCACTCAACCCCACTATTCTTATAACTCTCATACTTGGGAAAATCTACCATTACTCAACCTCCCCAAAACTCACCAACCGCTTTAGCAGTCCTTCTGTCTCTTGTTCCAACGTCAATATTTCCGCCGTTACTTCCTCAAGACTTCGCAAAGACTTGTGTTGATAGAAATATTTATTAAAGCTAATCTCATAGCCAATCTGGGTTTTGTCTAACGCCATCCACGCATCATCTACATGGGGGCGCACCTCCCGGACAAAGTAATCATAAATATTATCTTTCAACGGCACATTTTCAGTGTCTCTTAATTCGCTGTCTGACTCGTACTCAATCCATTGTCCCGGCTTCTTCCCTGTCCAGTAGCCAAAGTCTTGCAAGCGCTCCTCACTGGTGTCTAATTCCAGCAACAAATCGCTCAACGCCTCATCTTTTAACTTGTGAACCTTCTTAACTACCTTTTCCGCCTGATCGTCGCGCCAACTCACCGCACTCATAAGCTGGTTTTTCTCACTAGCTGAAAGCTTAATAGCCAGCTTTTTAATAGCCGCCTCTACTTTTAGCGAAAACTCGTTAAAATCCAGCCACAGCCCTTGTCCTACTTCGCTCATGAGCTTTTCACCCACCGCCATTAGTTCGCGCTGCGTTTCCCAAGTTTTCACCGCCAACAGCATAGCTCTTTGTTTCTGATTGAGTTCAATTCCCTCTTGCTCCAAATAAGCCTCAACACTGGGTTGATGCGCCGCCAAGTCCCTATAAATTGCCTCCCCCCATTGCTCGTACATCCACTCCATCACCTCTCGCAAAATTGATACAAACCGCAGCCCCGCTAACCTTTCGGGTGTAAACTGAGCCGCCAAGCGCAACGGACGCTCAATAGTAACTTTGTAGTAGCCAAAATCGTTATTATCAAACACCTTAGAAGTACCTTGGTTAGGCATCTCCAAATAAAGGTGAGTAATTTTGTCAATATGTTCGGCAGAAAACTCGCAATTTTTCGCCCCCAAATTCTTCCGCAACTTCAGGTATTGTGACGACGCATCGATTAGTTGCACTTTACCCCGACGATGAGGAGCTTTATTATTCGACAGAATCCAAATATAGGTAGTAATTCCCGTGTTATAAAACATATTATTAGGCAACTGGGCGATCGCCTCCAAATAATCATTTTCAATAATGTAGCGGCGAATATTGCTTTCTCCGCTCCCTGCATCCCCAGTAAACAGCGACGAACCATTATGAACCGATGCAATCCGAGTTCCCGAAGGACTATCTTGTAATGGTTTCATCTTGCTAACCATATCCATCAAAAATAGCAATTGCCCATCCGACGAACGCGGCGTTGCTGCAACCGTCTCATCAATTCCTTTAAAGTTTTTTAGAACCACCTGAAAGCGCGGGTCAAGCACTTCTTTACCATCAAAGATAAATTTCTGCTCTGACTTGTAAGACTTGCCGTAAGGCGGGTTTGACAGCATAAAATCAAACTTCGTTCCCGCAAACTCATCAGTAGACAAAGTTGAACCGAATTTAATCTTCTCTGGGTCATTTCCCTTAATCATCATGTCCGACTTACAAATCGCGTAAGTTTCGCCATTTACCTCTTTCCCATAAAGATAAACCGCCGCCTGAGAACGAATCCCCCCTTCGGGATTAGTAATAAAGTCTTGAGACTCCGTAAGCATACCCCCAGACCCGCAAGCCCCATTGTATATAGCAATTACCGCAGGCAACTTATCTTTTACAGGCATAAATAGTACGTGAGTCATTAATTTAATAACTTCACGGGGGGTAAAATGTTCTCCGGCTTCCTCGTTATTTTCTTCGTTAAACTTGCGAATCAATTCTTCAAACACATAACCCATACCCAAATTGCTCAAACCGGGCAATCTGCGCCCTTCTGGATCTAGCGCGTCATTGGGACTGAGATTAATATAAGGAGAAGTAAATTTTTCCAGCACATCTAACAACACATCTGCCTGCACCATGCGCCTTATTTGGCTTCGCAGGTCAAATTTGCTAATAATTTCCTTAACGTTGTCGCTAAACCCATCTAAATAGGCGCTGAAATTGGCATCAAGAATTTGACGGTTATTTGTGGCGGTTTTAACCAGTTTTTTTAAAGTCCAATCTGAAGTATTGTAAAACACATATCTTGAAGCATCCCGTAAACCGATAGGTTCTAGAGTTGTAAAGCCTGCTTCCTCGCGCTGAAAGCGGACTTCTTCGATCACCGCATCCTTAGTTGTTTCTAGCAAGCAATCTAGCCGCCGCAATACAAACATCGGTAAAATCACATCTCGGTACTTACCACGCACATAGACATCGCGCAGACAGTCATCAGCAATTGACCAGATAAAGGAAACAATTTTATTTTGCAGTGCTTGATCCATTAGGTAGTTACTAAAATAATTTGTTAATTGCAATCGCCTAACACATAGATTATTCCCAAAATGAGTAGCTTAGTTAGGTGCGGCTAAATACTTGACGCGCGATCGCATCTCAAACGGCGAGAGTTTTATAATAAAAATCTATAGACTTATACGCTAAATAATTTACCCTGTGAGCATTCGTCAAACATCTTCTGTACCTACGGCGGCGGAATCTCACACCAACCGCGCTCGTGCTAGTATCCGCCAAGCGCTATCTTGGTACTCTAATAATTTGCGTAAACCCAATCAGCAGTTTTCTAACGCTGAATTACTCAAGAAGCTAAAACCAGAATTTGATGTTTTGTCTTCGATTCTTAATAAACTTGACTCAAATATAATTTCAATTGCGGCTTTTGGTTTGGTTAGCCGGGGCAAATCTGCGGTTTTAAATGCTTTGCTTGGGCAAAAGATCTTGCAAACAGGTCCTCTTAACGGTGTAACCCAGTGGTGTCGCTCGGTGCAATGGGTAGCAAATCCTAATAGTAAAGTCCAAGTAGAGCTAATTGATACTCCAGGATTAGATGAAATTGACGGCGAAGCGCGAAGTCTTATGGCGGAAAATGTAGCTCGTCAAGCCGACTTAATTTTATTTGTGGTAGCTGGCGATATTACTCAAACCGAGTACCAGGCGCTCTGCAAATTGCGCCATTACCAAAAGCCGCTCATTTTGGTATTTAACAAAATCGATCTTTATCCCGATACTGATAGACAAGCAATTTATCAAAATCTGCAAGAACTAGGGGCAACAGGAGGCGAAATGCTGCCGGACGAAATTGTGATGGTTGCCGCCGAACCAACTCCCCTAGAAGTGCGCGTAGAGTGGGCTAATGGCGAAACTGGCTACGAGTGGGAGACTCCATTGCCGCAAATCAATGAATTGAAACAGAAAATTCTGAATATTCTTAATCGAGAAGGGCAAAGTCTTTTGGCACTAAACGCCCTCGTGCAAGCCCAAAAAGCTCAAGCAGAAATTGCTTCTGTAACTGTAGCCGAGCGCCAACAGCAAGCCGAAGACTTAATTTGGCAATACACCAAATATAAGGCAATCGCGATCGCTCTCAATCCCATTGCTTTATTAGATATATTGGGGGGCTTTGTTACTGATTTAGCTTTAATTCGCGCTTTAGCACGGTTGTATAATTTGCCGATGACTGGCTACGAAGCTGCAAAGTTATTAAGAACTATAGTATTTAGCTCCGGTGGCTTGCTTTTGGGCGAATTAGGTAGCAGTTTATTTTGGGGTTTGGGTAAAAGTACAGCAATCGCGCTTTCTAGTGGCGAAAATCCGTTCAATATTTCAACTTATGCAGGAGCGGCGGCGATTCAAGCCGGAATTGCAGCCTATGGTTGCTATGCAGTAGGACGAGCGGCACAGGTATACCTAGAAGGCGGCTGCACTTGGGGACAATTTGGCGCTAGTACCGTAATTGCCGAAATCCTCTCTCGCACCGAGCCAAACACAATTATTTACCGCCTGCGTCAAGAATTATTGTCTGTCGATTAGCAAGCACTAATAGTTTTGGCTATTTGAGCAGATATTGACAAAGGGCTTGGGTAATAGAAAGAGGAATGCTAAGATTGAAATGCAATGATAATTTTTTAGTTAAACGAACATATTTAAGTAGATAAATAACTAACAAACTATTTATGATTATCTACTCGAAACTCGGCGAATCGTCTTGAGGCATCATGCTTTTGCAGATTAAAAGTTCAATCTACTTAGCACAATGCCCAAACACTAGGCGTGCATAAAATATGATTACATAGCTCACGTGGAAGACCATAAAACAAGCAAATCAATGTCTAGCCAACAGCTACGGGGTTTTTGTACGTGATTACCATTTCACCACGTCCAGTCGGGCGCAATTGCAGCACTATTAGCTTTGCATCAACTCTATACCTTTGCCCAATTTTAGACTTATTGTTGGCGGAAGTGCCAGAAAAATGGCACGCCGAACTAAGATTAGGATTGCAAGAAGCTTTAGTCAACGCCGCCAAACACGGCAACAAACTCGATCCTGGCAAAGTTGTTATCGTCCGCTTTTTCTTAGTCAGCGAATTCTATTGGTGGGAAATTAGCGATCAAGGCCGTGGATTTACACCTGATTGCGATCGCGATTGCCATCCCACCGAATATTTACCCCCAGAAGTATCAGAAAATGGTCGCGGAATGTTCTTATTAAAAACAATTTTCGATCAAGTCCATTGGAATCGAGAAGGTACAGAGTTGAGACTGTGCAAGCAAATGTCCCGTTTTCGGTTTCCCCTAGTTAGTTAATCGGCTTTATCTACCGCACCATGACTAGGACAAGGAGGTGCAGAAATAGAACGATCTAACCACGCTGTAGCTTGTTGCAGCCGCGATAGAGCTTCTTCTGGTTTGTCTTTGAGCAAAAATACTATTGCCGCCGCCGCTTGTTCGCTAGAACGGGCTTTACGATTAGATTTTAGCTTGTGCCATTCGTTGGGGGAAATAGTTAATCTCTCAATCAAAGCTTGAGCTAATTGCACAGTTGTGAAGTCATTAAGATTAGTAGTTTTGACAAGATCGGTACTTTCAAGCATAAAATCGGGCAAATAAGGTTATTTACTCTTACTGTATCAAGGGATTATATGCAGCCGCCTCCCGAATCATCAACCGATGTTTCAAACGCCGATATTGAAGGAAGTATTGCTGAAGTAGAACAAGCTTTGACTGCTCTCAAACAACGTTATGCTCAAATAGAAAGCGATCGCCAACGTAAAGCAGAGCTAAAGCACCGATTAGAGGAAATTAGACCGCAATTAGCCAACAATAAGCTGCCAGCCTTGCAAGCAGAACTTAAAGAAATTAAAGCCCAAATAGAAGCTATAGAAGTCGATTTAGAAAGCCAGCTATTTACTATAGATGTTTTTAAGGAACCATTCTGGCAAGCGGTGCGGTTCGGTGGGCTGGGGATTGTTGTAGGCTGGATCTTAAAGTCTTGTACTAGCTAAAAAAGTAAATACCCAAAATATTTATAAACGATGACCAGAAGTATTGCAGATATATTAAAAAACGGTCAGCCAGAGGAAGATTTAACGATTCAAGGCTGGGTACGTACTAAACGCGACTTGAAAGGATTTGCCTTTATTGAGGTAAACGATGGCTCCTCTTTGGCTAATTTGCAAGTGGTGCTAAATTCGCAAATGCCAGAATATGAGAACTTATTAAAGCGGTCAAATACCGGGGCTTCCATCGAAGTTACGGGCAAATTAGTTCCATCCCAAGGTAAAGGGCAGCGCATTGAGTTACAGGCGACTTCAGCCACCGTATACGGCGAAGCTGATGTCGATACTTATCCTTTGCAAAAAAAACGCCATTCTTTTGAATTTTTGCGGACAATTGGACATTTGCGATCGCGTACTAATTCTTTTGGGGCTGTTTTTCGGGTCAGAAATGCCTGTGCAACTGCTATTCACCAGTTTTTCCAGCAACGGGGTTTTTTGTGGGTACATACGCCCATTATTACTAGCAACGATTGCGAAGGTGCGGGGGAACTATTTACTGTTACAAGCTTAGATTTAAAGAAAGTTCCGCTTACCGACAAGCAAGAAGTAGACTACAGCCAAGACTTTTTTGGTAAACCAGCTTATTTAACTGTAAGCGGACAGTTAGAAGCAGAGATTATGGCAATGGCTTTTAGTAATGTCTATACTTTTGCGCCGACTTTTCGTGCTGAAAATTCTAATACTTCCAGGCATTTGGCAGAGTTTTGGATGGTAGAACCAGAAATGGCTTTTTGCAATTTGCAAGGAGATATGGATTTAGCTGAAGCATTCTTAAAGCACGTTTTCAATTATGTAATGGAAACTTGCCCGGAAGACATGGAGTTTTTTAACGAGCGAATTGATAAAACTGTACTTGCAACGGCTCAAAACATTATTGATAACGAGTTTGAGCGCTTAACTTATACCGATGCGGTTTCGCTACTTGAAAAAGCGCCCGTAACTTTTGAGTATCCTGTAAGTTGGGGTTTGGACTTGCAATCAGAACACGAACGCTATTTAGCGGAGCAGTTATTTAAAAAACCTGCGATCGTAACTGATTACCCAGTAGGAATCAAAGCTTTCTATATGCGTTTGAATGACGACCAAAAAACTGTTAGTGCCATGGATATTTTAGCCCCCAAAATTGGCGAAATTATTGGTGGTTCTCAACGGGAAGAACGAATAGACGTATTAGAACAAAGAATGAAAAATCAAGGCTTAAATCCAGAGGATTTGTGGTGGTATCTAGATTTACGCCGTTATGGGACAGTTCCTCATGCTGGTTTTGGGTTAGGGTTTGAGCGCTTGGTGCAATTTATGACCGGAATGGCAAATATCCGCGATGTTATTCCTTTTCCACGTACCCCATTGAGTGCAGAATTTTAATTATCTTTGCCCGAAATTGCACTGCGTACCAAAATCGCCGTGCAATCTACCTTTAGAGCAATTTCTACCGGAATATTGCCGCTTATTACTTGCTTGAGCATTCCTTCTCTACTTGCTCCTAACACTACTACGTCAAAGTTTTCCGATTTAGCTTGCTCGATTACCCCTTCAATTACCGAATTAGCTTTTAGTGGTGCAGCCGTTACAAGACTTTTTAAGTGGCGCTGGCGCACTAGATAGCGCACGGCTTGTTCCAAAACTTGAGTATTTGGTGACCCAGTTGAAGTAACTACTTGACAAAAATGTACTGATGGAGAGGCGGAAAGAGTTAGTAAGGAGGGTAATAGTTGAATTGCCGTTTGAGAATTGGGACCACCCGCAATTGGTACAAGCCAGCGATTTAATTGCGTATTGGGGAGCAAGCAGTAAGGCGGCGGTATGCGTACTTTACGCTTAGTAGGGAGAGAAAAATGAAGTTTTTGGTGCGCTTCTTGGGCAAACTTGACTAAAACCACTCCACAGCTTGCCTGTCTAATTAAAGTATCAGCAACGCTACCAAAAATTCGCCCTGGAGTAATAGTTTTACCTTTCCAGCCCATTAAAACTAGATCGATATGCCGCTCTTTGATTATTTCTAAAATAGCGGAAGCTGGATCGTGGGCGACGCGAATTTGAGTATGCAAAGGAATATTAAATTTACGTGCCTCGGCTTCTGCTTGATGCAGCAATCGACGGCTTTTGGCAGTATTTACGGGGGTTTCGGCAGGAGAACTATTGCGAGAAACTAAAATTACTTGAACGCACTCTAATTCGTAATGGCGATCGCGCGCAATAGCTAAAGCAAATTGTAATAAAGCATTAGCTGTATAGGGATTGGCTAAAGGTACGAGCATTCGTCCTTGTCCTATAGCAGGCGATCGCGTTTGATACACGGTGTAAGAAGGCTCTGGTTGCGGTCCTATTTGTCGATTTTTGCCGTTGAGCTTATCTGCTTCGGCGTGAATAATATCGGCACGGGTAATAATGCCAATCAGCTTTCTTTGCTCGATTACAGGCAATCTACTCACTCCGTAACGATCGAGCAAATACAAAACATCGCTTAAACTCGCATTAGGACTTACCGTTACAGGTTGAGGAGTCATAATCTCACCTAAATGAGTATCTCCTGGTAAAGATAATTCGCGCATTTTGGCTAAATCTGTTTGCGTAACGATCCCGACTAACTTACCGTCGTCTACTACCGGGAAGCCGCGATGATGAGAGCGAGAAAACGCTTGTACCGCCTCGTCTAGAGTCATTTGCACCTCTAAAGTTTCTACACGCGGCTGCATTACATTCTCTGCCGTTATGGTGGTCAGCAATCCCTGAGTGGGCGCTGCTATATCTAAGCTGATGCCATTTAAGGCTAAAAGCTTGTCGTATAGGGAGCCGGGCGCAATTTTTTCGGCAATTAAGTAGGAAGTAACCGAGCCAATCATCAACGGCAAAACTAGATTAAAATCTGTAGTCATTTCAAAGACAATGGCGATCGCTGTTAAAGGGACTTTGGAAACGACGCTAAAAAAAGCTCCCATCCCCGCCAAAGCATAGGTAATCGGCGAACTCATACCCGTTAGGTTATATTCGATTATTCCGACCAAATAACCAAGCGCCGAACCCATAATCAGGCTAGGAGCAAACACCCCTCCCGGCGCACCAGAACCCGCCGCCACTACTGTGAGCAGAAATTGAGCAACAAAGGCGATCGCCGCCGCGTACCAACTAGCTTCCCCCGTCAGCATAAATTCTCGCAAGCCAGTATTGTCGTGAAATTGGCGCGGCAGTAACGATACAGCGATCCCCGAAACAGAGCCTGCTATTGCAATCCGCAATGGCAAACTAACGTGCAAACGTTGGTATAGTTTTAAACTGGTAATGATTCCTTGGTTAAATAACGAGCCTAATAGCCCCGCTAAGATTCCCAATATTATATAAAAAGGAATTTCCCCTAAAGAAAAGCTAGTAATATTTGCCGTTAATTCTAAATTTAGTTGCAAGCTTCTACCACCCAACAGCCGGGAAACTACCGCTCCCACAAACGAAGCAATTATTGCCGTACCTAAAGTTATCCCAGATAAATCTTGAAGTAGTTGCTCGACTACAAATAAAACTCCGGTAATGGGTGCATTGAACGCCGCCGCCAATCCCGCCCCCGCTCCGGCGGCAATTAGCTGGCGGCGATGATTGGGAGACATGGGCAAATAGCGACTCAATCCCCCCGCTAAAGCCGCCCCAATATGCACTGTTGGTCCTTGCCGCCCCAAAGTTAAGCCCGAACCCAGCGCCATGCTGGCACTAACCAACTTTACTAAAGCAATGCGCCAAGAAAGCTTGATAGAGACATTGGCAAGACTGGCTTTGACATCAGGAATGCCACTACCGCCAGCTTCTGGAGCTAACCTTTGGATTAGTAACCCAGAAAAAAAGCCAAAAGAACCGCCAATTAGGGGCAATACTAGCCAAGCGGGTTGCAAGGTTGAAGATTGGACGCGCCAAGAGCCAAGCCAACCAGAGCTAAATTTGAGGAAGACCCCAGCTAAAGCTGCTACTAAACCAATAATTACCGCATAAGAAATCGCGCTTGTTCGACTTGGTTGCAGCCATTGGCGCAAACGCTGTTGTATAGCAGGAGGTAGCATTTTTTGCACGAAAAAGGAAAGAAAAAACTGCTTCTGACGCTCTTTAATCGGTTATTTGTGACTTGGATAAGGCTTAATTTGTTGCAGCACTCACATTTTGCCTAGTTATATACTTATGTTCTCATGTAAACCAAGATAACCAAGGTTGCCAATTTTGCACTAATTGAGCTAATGCAGCGTAGCCAGCAGCACGAGGATGAAAGCCATCATTTGCCATTGCCTCATTTATCCATACATCAGAAGCTTGCAAGGGAGTGAAAATATCTAAGTAAGGTACATCCATCTCATTGGACACGGAGGCAAAGGCAGCAGATAAACGAGCAATTCTTTGATTTTGTTCTAAGTCCACTCCTGGCGCTGTTCCTACCATCAACACCGGAAACATCTGTTTAGCTATTTTTAGTATGTTGCGCGTGTTTTCTAAAGATGTTTCAAAGGCAACGCGAGTTTTACCGTTTTCTATAGTCGTGTCATTAACACCAAAGGAAAATACAATTCGTCCATTGTGTTCTGGAGGTAAACGATAGGTTACTTCTTTTTGCCAACGCTCCTTAAGTTCTGTAGTAGTTTCTCGCCTTACGCCTAAGTTGTAATAAGTAATATCATGACCGAGATGGCAAGCTTTGGCGCAGATTCTACCCGCCCAACCCAAACACTCAGGATCGCCCGTACCATTAACAAAAGATTCACCTACAAAGCAAATACGCAGACTACGCATAACTAAATTGCTTTAATTTTCCTCTCGCCCGATCGCTGATAGTCCCTCTACGATTAATGATGGCGTATAGCAAGAGCCGTTCCACTCAGCATCGTTACCCAAAGCAACTAATTGTTTTAGGGCTGTGTAGGCATTACCCGCCACCATTGTATCTTTGACTCGCCCGATCGCCTGACCATTTTTGACCCGGTAGCCCAAGTCAACATTAATGGAAAAGTCCCCCGAAATACTGCCTCCATCCCCCAGCATTTGATCGATAATAATCCCGTCATCGAGTTGAGCAATCAATTGGGACAAAGAGTTGTTGCCTGGTTGAATCAGCAAATTAAATAAGCTTGGGGTAGGATAGCTACCCAAACCAGGGCGAAACCCGTTTCCTGTCGTCCCTGTCCCTAATAATCTCCCGCAGGTGCGATCGCTAACAAAATTCTGCAATACTCCATTTTGCAAAAATACAAGAGGCATTGTGGGCGTACCTTCATCATCAAAGGGACAACTAAAAGGACCAGTTTCTGGTTCTTGGGAAATAGTTAAAGCGCTAGAAGTTACTGCTTGCCCTAATTTATCTGCCCAAGGTGAAGCTTTTTCTAAAACTCTTTTGCCATTGAGCGCCGCTTGCAATGTACTCCACAACATATCTGCGGCTTTGGATGTAAATAAAATAGGTACGTGTCCTGTAGGCGGGGCAGTATTTTTTTTAGCCCAATCCAAACGCTGCAAAATTTGCTCAACTATCTTTTCAGGTTGAAGAAAGTCCCGTTGAGTCTGTCCGTCCGATACGCTTAAAAAGTCATCACCTCTAATCCATTCCACCGCTAGATACGCGCTGAGAGTAGTATCGGTGTAGTGGCAGTCCAAACCCATCGAATTAACCAAACGAGTAGTCTCAATATCGCTATCCCATTCGGCACTAATTAAAACTTCGGGGTAGGCATCGTGAATGAGCGCGATCGCTTGAGTACCCCACTCTATTAGCCGATCTACCGCTACTTCCTGCCCTAAATTTGGATAATTTGGCTGAGAATTAGTAGCAAGTTCAATTGGTTCGGGTTCGTTGAGTTGGCTAAGAGCCAAAGCCCGTTCTACTAGAGTTTGCGGCGCTACAGAGCCGTAGGCGACCGCCAGCCCCGGACATCCATTTCTCCATAGTCGCAAAGCTGTACCCTCAGATTGAGCGCTTTCTAGCTGCTTGAGACGGTTTGCCTCAAAAAATACGGGACGAGAGAGCGATTTTGATTGATACACTTCTGCCTTTTCTGCCCCAGATTTAATTGCTATTTCTAACAACTGTTCTACTAGAAGTGTATGTTGTGGTATTTCGGAACCCATGCGCTTTGCTGCAACTGTGGAATTTTTGGATTTATGTAGTGTTTCTAGGGGAACTGTACCCTGATCCAGGTAATTTTTACGGTAAATTAATTTCTTGCAACAGCCAAAAGCCTGCAAAAACTTCAGATTCCGGACTTGATTGCACTGCTAAAAAATGCACTTGGTTAGCTTTTTGTTTTGCTTGCTCAAATTCTTGAGCAGTTTGTGAGGTTTGGGAGTTAGTTAAGGTGGCTAAAAGCCAACTGTCGCTTGCACCAGTTTCTAAAAGTAATCTAGTCGGGGTTGTGCGAGTATCTACTTTGAGCGCGGCAATTTCTAAGCCTGACATCCACCCAGCTAAAGGTATAGCTCTAGGAGAGTAAATTATGATCCCAGGAACTACGGTGTCTGGCGTGATTTGTGCTAGTGGTAGCGGGAAAGCTTCACCAAACCCAATCTCCCATTCTGGCATTTGGGCTAAGTCCGAGCCTAATAAGCTGGCAACTACCCACTTTTGCCCAATTAAAGCGTCTGGTAAACGTTGAGGTTCAGAACTTTTTTGCGCCCGTACCGATGGATTGGTAGCCTCTTGATACCCTGGTTCTTGGGGATAAACTTCCAAGAAGCGCTGTTGCAACCATTGATTGAGCGCCAAAGTCCGGCGGCTAGGCTGGGCGGGAATACCCAAATCTTGGCAAGCTTTGGTAATCATATTGTTCATAGGAGTGCGAAAGAACCGGAACTTAACTGGAGCCGCCCCCGCCTGCTCAATTGCCGATTCTAAAGCCGTTTTGAGCCAAGCCGAATTTACCTGCGTACTTGAGCAATACTCAGAATACTGAAACAGCGAATCAAGCTCGGTGTCAATAGTTGACGGGCTTTCGCAAACTAAGACTTCCCAAAGTTTTTTGTTGTTTTCATCCATTACTGGACGCGAATAAAAATCAATTTCCCAAATACTGCCCATGCCTTGCCGTTAAAAATTGGCTACCTTGTAAATCGTACAGGCGATCGCGTCCTCATTGATCGGCAAATCGTTATTCGTCTCATTGATAAGAGACAATAGGTGTAGAAATTCTTATGGTTTGGGTTTGAAAAAGCTATTAGTTAGCAGAAAACCTTGTTTTGGCGTACTTTAAGGTAACTTAACCTGACAAAAAGTAAAGAACTCATGTCGATTTTATGAGCTATTGTCTCAATCCTAATTGTCTGTACCCCGAAAACTCTAACGATCGTAATTCGTGCAGAAGTTGCGGTAAAAGTTTGTTGCCGTTACGCGATCGCTATCAGATTATTCGCCTGCTCAGTAGTGGTGGTTTTGGGAGAACTTTTTTAGCAGAAGATCGAGACAAGCTCGACGAATTATGTGTAGTCAAACAATTAGTCCCCCAACTGCAAGGTACGAGCGCCCAAAACAAAGCAACGCAGTTATTTGGGCAAGAAGCTAAAAGGTTGCAGCAGTTAGGCGAACATCCTCAAATTCCTACCTTATATGCGTATTTTGAATCTGATGGCTACCTTTACTTAGTTCAACAGCTAATTGTCGGGCAAAGTTTGCGAGAACAGTTAGACTCACAGGGCGCTTTTAGCGAGCAGCAAATTTGGGAATTATTTGCTGACTTGTTACCCGTATTGCAGTTTATTCACAATCATCAAGTAATTCACCGCGATATTAAGCCCGATAATATTATGCGCCGCCAAAGCGATCGCCGCTTAATTTTGATTGACTTTGGCGTATCCAAACAATTTACTACGACAAGTCACGCCACCATCGGTACAACTATTGGCTCCTTTGGTTACGCTTCTAACGAACAAATGAATGCTGGGGAAGCTTATCCAGCAAGCGATCTTTACAGCTTGGGCGTAACTTGTTTTCATCTATTGAGCCAAATTTCTCCTACCCATTTATGGACGGAGTATGGCTATAGTTGGGTAAAACAATGGCAGCAACACTTAAACGTCCAAATTAGCTCCGGACTTACTTCAGTTTTGGATAAGCTGTTGCAAAAAGATATGCAGCAGCGCTACCAAAATGTCGAGCAAGTTTTTCAAGACTTACGAGCAATGCCAGCATTTCTAGCTGCGGATGTCACACAGTTGCCATTGCACGTACCTAGCTTTACAGAAAATCAAGGTCGTCATGGCGATTCATCTCACAAAGTTGCCCCCGTCACTACAACTCTAAATCCCAGTCCAAATTTTGGTTGGCGCTACAAGCTATTGCTAGGAAGTGCGATTGTTTTGCTGCTAGGATTTGCTGGATACAAATACTGGACTAGCAAGCAACCTTCTACACTCATGGGTCATAGAGGAGAAGTTAATACGGTTGCAATTAGTCCTGATGGTCGCACTATTGTTAGTGGTAGCGACGATCAGACACTGAAAGTTTGGGATCTAAATAGTCAAAAATTACTACGTACTTTAAAAGGACATACAGACTGGGTTTACGGTATTGCCGTCAGTGCTGATGGTCAGACTATTGTTAGTGGTAGTAAAGATAAAACTATTAAGCTTTGGCAATTGTCAGGGCAGCAAACCCGAACTCTCACAGGACATACTAGCTATATAAATGGTGTTGCTATTAGCCCCAACCAGACAAAAATTGCTAGTGGTAGTTACGACAAAACTGTCAAAGTCTGGAATTTAACAACTGGGCAAGTAGATACTCTTAAAGGGCATTCTAGAGAAGTTCTAACTGTTGCTATTAGTCCTGATGGCAAAACTCTTGTTAGTGGCAGTGTAGACAGAACTTTAATCATCTGGAACTTAGATACTTTAAAAGCCCAAAGTCCCTTAACTGGACACACAAGCGATGTAAATGCCGTTGCGATTAGTCCCAATAATCAACAATTAGCAAGTGTCAGCGACGATCGCACTATCAAACTGTGGAACCTCAACACTGGACGCGAAATTCGCACTTTGACAGGGCATTTGGCAGATATTAACGCTGTAGATTTTAGCCCTGACAATCACTATGTTGCCACTGGTAGCGATGACAAAACTGTCAGAATTTGGGATTTAGCGACTGGGGAAGATATATATACTTTTAAAGGGCATCAAGGTGCAGTGTTTGCTATAGATTATAGTCCTGATGGACAAGTTCTTGTTAGTGCTAGTGCAGACAAAACAATTAGAAAGTGGCAAGTACCAAAGTAGTAGAACCTCTTGAGCGAGTCAAGAGGTCAGTAAAATCGGCAGTTAGGGGACATCTATGGGAATTAAAGCATTTTCCGGCAAATAGCCTTTAAAACGCCCTTCATCTGCCAATACCAGAGTCATCCGCAACGGATAGTCCGGGGGAATTTGCAAATCTGCCCAAGGGATAGCTACCTCCAAACACCGATCTAAACCGATTTGAGCGCGACTAAACCGAGGATGCCATTGATAGTTGTCTCCCGCCTCTTGAAAATGCACAGTTTGAGTAAGTAAATTAATTTCTAACTGATGGTGAAATAAATAATTTAACGGTGCTTCATCCGGCAAATCTCCTACCGGAGCGGGGCTATTGTGCATAGTGCGATCGGGATAAAACCACAACAAATTTACCTGTGGCGGACAATCGCGCCCTGGTTTAATTCCTGCCTGGAAGTCTAAGCGCAAGTAAAAATTAGAGTGATCTACTCCATACCACAAGCGTTGAATTGCACTACTGCGGTGCATTGTTCCTCTCGCTCCCCCGACTTCTAACCTACCCGCTCGATCCCAGTCTTGTTCGTCGCCTTTACCATCAATAGAGGGGTGAATAAATCCTTCAGGGCGCGAATCTAGTTTTGCTTCGTGGACTTCTACGGGTTGACGGATACTAGGCGGTATCGGCTCATTTAGGGCTTGGTAGATATTGTACAAATGTTCTCTAAATAGTTGGTCAAAAATGGCATCCTGATTTGAGGAATGTCCTTCGCCAAACCACCAAAACCAGTCGGAACCTTCGGCGGCATACATCGCTTCCCAGGCGGCGGGGTTATTTTCTTCGGTTGCTTCAGGATGGTTGGCTAAAACGGTTCTCGCTTCTGTTAGCAAGTCCCAGGCACGATTTTTAGCCGGATCGCCGATCCAGGTTGTAAAGCTACCATCTACCCAAGAGCCGCTATGCAGGCGATCGCACTGTAAGGTCTCTGTAGCCGGGAATTGGTCTAAATACTCCGATACAGTCACAAGTTTTATCTGCTCGTTGTCGCTCAAAGCTTGGTACAAGTTTTCTAAAAATGGCTTGCCATCTTCAGGGTAAAATTCCCAGCAGTTTTCGCCATCAAGGGCAATAGTGACTAAATGCGGCTGCTCTAGCGAGGTACTACCGCTTGTTTGGTGCTGTTTGAGGGAATGAGCGATCGCTTCTAAATGTCCTACTAAGTCGGCGGCAGCCCTCTTAGGGGGCATAGAACTATAACTAAACCCAATTAAGTCTGACAAGCGATGATCTCTAAATACTATTGCCAACTCTCCGGCGGGAGTTTCTAACCGATAAGGGCGATATAGTAATTCTGGCTGCAACAGATTTCCCGCCCCATCCCGATTGAAAAAGTGCTTCAGTGTCCAGCCTAATACAGCTTCATCAGAGCAAAGCCACTTAAATCCTTGCTTGGCTACATAAGGCAGCATTTCTGGGCTAACAGACTGTTCTGAGGGCCATAACCCACGCGGAGAAGTCCCAAACCTGTCTTCGTACATATCCCAAGATTTTTGTAAGTGCCGCGGTATATCTTCCGTCCACTGAAACCGACGCTTGGGCAATTCCATATTTGGTACGGCAACTCGTCCAGAATTTGTATCCGCTAGTAGGGGTAATATCGGGTGAGTATAGGGCGTAGTTGTCACTTCTAATTGCCCGTTTTCCTGCATTTGCCGATGTTGCGGGATGATGCGGCTAAGAATTTGGCGTTGTTTGGAATAAATGCGCTGGCGATCGCTTAAATTAAAATTGCGTCCTCGCTTCAACCAGTCAGCAATTTCTGGATCATCCCAGAATAAGGGATCGATCCACGCTAAATTATGCCAAGCGAGCAAATCGCTGTAGTCTTGAGTTTCAAAGTTTTCTAAGCACCAAGCTCTACCTTTATCTTGCCTTTGTCCATAAAGTTCGGCGTACCGAGGATGGGGGTCAATTAGGGTGTGGTGATTAGCATCAAAAAAGTGTTCGATAATAAATTCGTGTTGTTCCCTGATTATCTGTTCGTCGGGAGTGAGACAGACAGTTAGATAAGGATCGAAAGCAGTTCCTGCAATATAATCTTCTAGCTGCAATATCAACGAAGGAACCAAGTTTACCGTTTGATGCAACTTAGGATAGCGCTCTAACATTAGAACTAAATCCAAGTAATCTTTTGTCCCGTGCAGCCTCACCCACGGTAAACGGTACTGTTGAGAACCAGAATTGCTGCTGTCACGACCTTTGTATAAGGGCTGATGTTGATGCCAAATAAAAGCTACATACAGGGGATGAGACATAAAAAAATTAATTAGTGACGTTATGCGATCGCTCTAACAGTAAAATAGCAAAAGGCAAAAGAAGTAATCCCTTTTGCCTTTAAAATTAATAGCTAATAGCTTTAAATTATCTGTTCAACCTCGGCAATTTCAGGAATCATCTCGCGCAAACGGCGCTCAATCCCCATTCTTAACGTCATTGTCGAACTAGGACAAGAACCGCAGGCTCCTTGGAGGCGCAACTTAACAATGGGTCCATCTAGTTCTACCAATTCCACATTACCGCCATCAGAAATGAGGTAAGGGCGCATTTCATCCAAAACTGTTTCTACATTATCGATTGTCAGTTCCATTAATTCAGCCCTCTTTTAACTTGCTTGCATCTATATCTATGTTAGATCTAATCGCCAATGCCTTTAAACAGTTGCAGGTTCTAGCAATTTTACATTAGAAAAACTAAACTCTGTCGTCATCCGCGTACCATTTTCGTAGGTTTCAATCGCTTCGTTAGTCATGATATGGTAGTCACCTACTGGTTCAAAGGTATCTTTGAACTTCATAGTGCGGGTAATGTCATTAGTTTGAGGATTGCGGAAAACCACATCATAGCGCGATGATACATACCCATTGCCTGTATCTAGGCTTTCTTGGGTATCAATTACAAACGCCATTCTGCCCATGACTCGGCTAACTTGGCAAATTTCTGTACCGCGAATCTTGTAGTTAGATCCCATAGAGTCGCCTTTGACCAAGATTTCGGTTGCACCACTCTCATCGCTTGCCCCCAGTGTAAACTCATTTTTGCCATGAGCTTGTTCAAACTGGGATCTTTTCCGGTGGGTGACTATATCCCGCAGTTGAGTATAAACGCTCTCCTTGACGGTTTCATCTTCCATTCCTTCGACTTCTACGCTGAGGTCGCGGTTGATGCGAATTTTGCCGTTGTAAACTTCGTCGCCTTGCTTAATTTGCACGTCGGCGCTGTAACCAGGAAAGTTTGCATCCCAGGTGTAACGATTTTCGTAAGCTGCTTTGAATAAGTCACGAGCCGTCGTTTGAGTCATAAAGCCTTTTTTTATTGACACCTTTTCCAGTTTAACGATGTTGGTGAAAGATTTGTACTGATGGAAAAAAGTTGAATTAAGAGCTTGCAGATTTAGGTATAACTTTAGTTGTTGCGCACTTTATAGATATGGCAGTTTATCAAGTTAGGCTGATTAATAATGCGAAGTCTCTAGACCGTACTATTAGCGTACCAAGCGATCGCTATATTTTAGAAATGGCGGAAGTTGCAGGTATTCGCTTACCTATGGGATGTGGTCAAGGCGAGTGTTCGGCTTGTGTTGCGAAGCTGATAAGCGGTGAAGTAGATCAAAACGAACAAAAATTTCTCCGTCCGTCTGAATTAGCTGCCGGGTACGCGGTTACTTGTGTCGCTTACCCGCTATCTGATTGCACCTTGCATACTCACCAAGAACAAGTTTTGTACCCATCATCGTTGTATGGATCGCCGCCACAGGTGCAATAGTTCCCTTAATCTAGGAGCAGATATTTTTCCTAAATGGTGTAGACAACCCAGAAAATGCTGAGATAACTGCAATTCAATTTAATAAAAACAGTATTTTTACTGGCGATAACTCTAAATAGAAATGATTAAATCAACTTAGTTAAACAGATTTCTCCTCCTGATTTAATTTACTTCGCAAGCTTACCAAGGCTTGCGAATACATAACCCTAAAGAGCCAAACTTATGCCAGTATTTGACACTTTCTTTGCCTTCAGTTTTGTTTCTACTATGGCTGTAACTTTACTAGCTACGGCTTTGGCTTATCAACCAACTTTTCGCTAACTATTATCGACCGCTTTATACAGAACTATTATTTACCTGTCAAAGTCTTTAACCAGTTGCATCACTAGCTTCCCGCCAATTATTACTGACCGCTTTATACAGAACCAGTATCTACTGCAACCCCCCTTTAATTTTATTAAGGGGGGTTTATCAACTCTTTGCTATTTATTGTCAATCACTACTATATATTAATCGTCAATACTTCTAAACACTGGGGAAATAAAGGTGGTTTTGCTGTATTTAAAAACTATGTGCATAGCCAATGGAATTGAGAGTAGATTGCTTTTATTTTACACTAAAAATCTCTCGTTCAATGCCTTGAAGATGTTATGCCTGTTGTGAATATCATCTGAATTAATAATTCACTTGAAAATAAAGCATTTCCGTTTTCAGCTTTGGCAATTTAGTGTTAACTGAAGTCAAATTTTAGGGACAAGTTTGGTTTTATTCATCAGTTATTGCCAATTGTTATTCAACTTTGGCTGATAGCCGACCTAGTTTCTACTAAAGGAGGACACTTTGGTACTATTACCAAAAAATTTGAGCCTAACTTAATCTTCAGACCTTGAAATTCCCAACGTCCCTCAGTAGCTCTATTTTCAAATTACTTCTGCTCGTCAGTGTCTTCTTTACTCAAACTTTATATTTGCAAATCTAAATCATATTTTTAGGCAATTATTTTGGAGGTGTTATTAAAACCCTCCAAAACTAGGCTAATACGGTCGCTCAGACAATTATGACAATATTTTATTTTTTTAAGGTTTATTCATTTCGTTTAAAATTGCTGTTTTTCTTTTTCTTCGATCTCTGCGTAAGCCTTGCCAAACTTAAAGCTGACGTTTCAAGAGGCTGGTAAACTTTAAGTTATTTATTGCTATATAGAGATTTAGCAAAGCTAAGATGATTTGTTGCATATTTCTTAAGAGCGTGATAAGCTGATTCCTTAAATTAATTTAATATTAAATATTTTCTGCTTAGCTTGCCTAAATTACTTTAGTTTCAGCAGCAAATTTTATGCCAATGCGTAAGCCTGTCTTGACTATTTTTTATCAATTTAATCCTTGGTACTCTACTATTGGCGGTATTCAAACAGTAATTACTAATTTTATCAAGTATGCTCCTGATGATTTTGAAGTTCGGCTTGTTGGTACAGGCAAAGAACTTGGGTCGCCGAAAGGAAAGTGGGAAGAAGCAGAACTCGCAGGTAAAAAAATTCAATTTATGCCTCTTTTTAATCTGCAAAACGATAACGTCAGAAGTTTAATTCCTACTACCTTAAAATACACATCGGCACTTCTGGGCCATTCTTTAGCTTCTGACTTTATGCACTTTCATCGTCTTGAACCAACTTTAGCAGCGCTGCCCTGGTCAGGAGACAAAACTTTATTTATTCACAACGATATTCAAAAGCAAATGCAGTCTAAAGAAAATGCAAATACCATTCTTTGGAGGCAATTTCCTCAAGCGTATTTCCTGCTTGAAAGCTTGCTAGTCAAGCAGTTTAGCCAAATAGTTTCTTGTAACTCTGAATCTGTAAAGCTTTATCAACAGCGATATCCAATGATTACGGAGCGCGTTAGTTTCATCAAAAATACAGTAGATAATCAAATCTTTTATCCATTGTCTCCAGAAGAAAAACAAGAGAAAAAGGCTGCCCTCGCTCGTAGATTGGAACTATCAAAAGATACGCAGTTCATTTTATTTGCAGGTCGTCTGCATCCTCAAAAAGATCCTATTCTTTTAGTTCGAGCCATCCCTGCTTTAGCTGATTTAAACGTGCATTTACTTATTGCTGGTGATGGAGAGTTAGCTTCGGAAGTGCGCCTTGAGATTGAGCGATTAGGGTTGTCCAAAAGAGTATCAATGTTTGGATCAGTCACCCAAATCAACCTTGCAGAGTTACATCAAATTGCTAGTGTTTTTGTTCTGAGCAGTGCCTACGAAGGTATGCCTTTGGTTGTGCTTGAAGCGCTAGCTTGTGGCACACCAATAGTAACAACTAAGTGCGGTGAAACCCCAAAATTACTTCCTACTGATTGTGGAGTTGTGTGTGGTGAACGAACGCCCTCGGCGATCGCCGAGGGCGTTCGTCAAGTAATACTTTCCCCAAAGAACTACTCAATTGAGTCCTGCGTGCGTGCTACCCAACCCTATAGCGCTCGTCATGTCATTGGCGAAATCTATAGCGATATGTTGCACCGTTGGGAAAAGCAAATTTCCTCTACTTTTTCTTAAGCAAATTTAGATCTTTATCTTCATTCATTCAAGTGAGAAATAGCTACTATGAAAATTGCTGTAATTGGTGCAAAAGGTTTACCTCCCAAGTAAGGTGGAATTGAGCATTATTGTGCGGAACTTTATCCCCGTATGGGTTGCCCAAGGACCCTCTGTAGATTCATTTGCCCGATCTTCTTACACCTATGGTTCTTGGCTTGAAAGTTATGATTTTGAGGATGTCCGAGTTATATCTATACCCAGTGTAAATGTTAGAGGTCTAGACGCTTTTTTACTTCAGCACTAGGCGCAATAGCTGCCACGGGCAAAAAATATGATATTATTCATTTCCAGGCTCTTGATCCGGCATTGCATAATGGAAGAATGAAATGTATTCATTGTGCATCTACTTTAGTTAGCAAAAACGGACACCGCCGTGGGAAACAAGGCTATATATGTCGTGCCTGCGGTCGTCAATTCCTTGAATCCTAGGAGCTGATAGGATATCGAAACTCAATTAAAGAGCATTGTCTAACACTCTACGTCAACGGCATGGGTTTTCGTGCCATTGGAAGGGCTACAGGTGTGAATCACAACACTATTATTAATTGGGTAAAACAGACAGGATCTTCTTTAGCTGATGCTCCAGAATCATCAGAAATTCCGGAAGTTGCCCAAGTAGACGAACTAGAAACTTTTGTGGGTAAAAAAAACAAGATATGGCTGTGGGCGGCTGTCAGCAAGGCAAGTACCGGAATTATAGCTTTGGTTTTAGGAGACAGAAGTGCCAAAACTTTTGAGCCACTGTGGAACATTATTAAGTGCTGGCATTGTTTCTTCTATGCCACCGATGGCTATTGAGTTTACCCAATTTTTATTGATGATGCTGACCATATTGTCAAGAAAACTTATATGACAATAGTAGAGGGAGAAAATAGTAGACTAAGACATTCCTTAGCTAGGCTACATAGGAAAACATTTTGTTATTCGCGCGTCACAAGAGATGCTGCGATTATCCATTAAATTATTACTGCATTACCTAAATTATAGAACTGTCCCTGTGTCAAGCTAAATCATTCGCCTGTTATGCAACGCCACGGTAATTAACTGGCTCAAAGCGGTGGGAGAGTTACTCCCGGATGCTTATAACCCTGACCAGATTCCCCAAGTGGGCGAACTCGATGAACTAGGGCGTATCTGCAAAGTCTGGATGTAGCGTAATGAGCTATTTTAACCAGATAAGAATCGCCGCAATCATCAGCATTGCTAGGTAGTTTTCGGCTCGTTTTTCATAACGAGTAGCTACCCGACGA